>JBBQGT010000055.1:0-20983 GCA_038323265.1 Tepidiformales bacterium | reverse complement strand
TGCTTCATCGTAGCGATGATCTGTAGTGCCTGGTTCAGCCATCTCTACGATTTGCCCTTCGGCTCGTTGAGCGGCGCTCGCGTGCTCGACATCTTCGCGAGTGCGGGGCGAACGAGCTTCGTGATCCTACCGTTCGTGTTTATGTCGTTGGTGTTTGCGACACAATGGCGGTCGGCCGGGCAGGCCGTTGGCGCCTCATTAGGCTTCTACTTCATCGAAGGCATATTCACGAGCTTGCTGAACAACGCGCGGGGCTTTCTATCTCACGTGCCCGAGGCGCTCTTCAACATCAACGGTGACGCTGTGATGCGGGCGAACGGCTTGCTTGGACGAAGCGGCGAAGGTGGGCCGTTCCAGATCCCGGATACGGGGCCCCCGGTGTGGCGAGGCGGTGTAGTGCTGGCACTGTGGATGGTGATTTTCGTGCTCGTGGTCTTCTGGCGGTTTCAACGCCGCGACATTCAGGAATAGCCATCGAAACCCTCAGCGGCGTAACCGAATTGCCCACGTAAAGATCGGCTGGTAGTATCCCGCGCTGACAGGGGGGATGGGGATGTATCAGTTTCCGAAGTGTCGTAAGTGCGACGATGGCGATCTGGTGCCGTTTTCAGACTTTGGGAGCCAGGGCGCTCCGATACACTACAAGGCGTGGGTCTGCACCAACCCGGATTGCGGTTACAACATCAAAATCCGCAACGGCGAGCTGTATATCGATGAGCCAATCAACGATGGCCAGCTCCACATGAGCCGCCGGTAGGACCAGAATCGTTACAAGCGACGGCCGCGAAAACGGCGTGGTGCTTGTGATAGACTGCACGAACATGCTCGAGCCGACGAACCGGGTCTACCAGCCGCTCCCGCTCCTCTCCATCAACAGCGCCGTGGAAGAAGAGGTCCAGCAGAACATCCTCGTCACCAGCGTTGATCAGGTGCTCAACTGGGCGCGGCGATCTTCGCTGTGGCCGGCGATGTTTGGCCTGGCCTGCTGCGCCATGGAGATGATCGCAACGGTCACACCGCGGTACGACCTTGCACGCTTCGGCGCCGAGATATTTCGCGCTTCGCCGCGGCAGGCCGACCTGCTCATCGTGCCCGGCACAGTGACTTGGAAAATGGCCCCGGCGGTGCGGCGCATCTGGCTGCAGATGCCCGAGCCGAAGTGGGCGTTGGCCATGGGTGGCTGCGCGATCATGGGCGGCCCGTTCGCCTACGCCTACAGCGTTACGCCGGGCGTCAACACGCTGCTGCCAGTTGATGTTTACGTGCCCGGCTGCCCGCCGCGACCAGAGTCCCTGCTCACGGGAATCATGTTGCTGCAGGACAAGATCAAGAAGGACACGATCGGGAAGGGCTGGCAGCGGCGCGACGTCGAACCGCAGTTCCATCGCTATTTGCCGGACGGCGACCCGATTCGCGCCGAGCTTGAGACGCTTTGGCCGCCGTACATCAACTACGGTTCGCCGCCCAAGGGCGAGCTTTTCCGCTAACCCAGGCGCAAGGGCGGGCGAGCGAAACGAATGCCGCCGCCGCCGAGCAAGGAGTCCCCATGGCCAAGGCAAATTGGACGGACGTTGAAGCGCTCGTGAAGGACTGGTTCGAGCAGGGACTGACGCCCGACCGCGGCGACCTCGTCGATCTGGCGTACGCGCAGAACGCTAATGATGACGTGATAGACGCGCTCGACACGCTGGGTCCTCGCCCAGTCGAATCGCTGGACGCTTTGAAAGAGCTGTTGAGCAAGAACGGTGCGCTCGCCTAGTTCGCGCCGTTCCATCGAAACTGTGGGCCGTTTGCAACTTGTGACGTGATCAGGACGGGGAACGAACGCGTAGGTTGGTTGAATGAGTGACTACTCGCTGGCCGAAGACGCGGACCTCGTGTTCGCCATTGGGGCGGGCCAGGATGCAGCACTCTCTGTGCTCTACGATCGTTTCCATCGGCAGTGCTTCGCGTTCTCGGTGCGCATCCTTGGCGCCGAAGGCGATGCCGAAGAGGCTGTCCAGGAAACGTTCGTGCGCGTCTGGCGCAATGCCGGGCAGTACGACGCCGCGAAGGCCGGCGTTGGCAGCTGGGTACTTTCGATCACCCGCAATCTCTGCCTCGACGAGCTCCGAAGACGCCGGCGGCGGGTGCCGCAACTTCCAACGCTGGAAGGCGCCCTGGACCTCGCAGACTCAGAGCGGACAGACTTGACGGCCGAACGGGCGATCATTGGTGAGCAGGTGCGCACGGCGCTGCAATCGCTCAGCAGCGAACAGCGTAGCGCTATCGAATTGGTGTATTTCCACGGTCTCTCTAGCCAAGAGGTCGGCAATATTCTCGGGGTGCCCGCGCCAACGGTGCGAAGCCGCTTACGGCTCGGACTGTTGAAGCTCGGCGGCGTCCTCGAGTCGCAAGGCCTGGTGTCCGTTGACTGATCAGATCGAACATCCGGTGGATCTGCTTGCCGAACTAGCGCTGGGCGCGTTGCCCGAAGATGAGACGAGGGTTGTGGAAGCGCACCTCCTCACCTGTGAGAAGTGCCGGGCGGAACTTGTGAACATGGAGCGCGTGGCGTCGTTGCTGCCGCTCGCCGCTGAAGACATGAGCCCGAAACCCTCGGTTAAGGCAGGTTTGCTCGAACGAATCGGAACCGAGCCGCGCCCAATGCGAGCGCGTCCTCGCGGCCGGCCGCGATGGCAGTGGGCAGGGGCGATCGCCGCCGCAGCCGCGCTGTTGGTGGTGAGCGGGGCGGTCCTTGGCGCCAGCCTCTTTAGTTCCAGATCGAACCCCAACAGCGACCGACAGGAGACCCTCGTGGAAGCGTTTGCTCAGGGTACGGCGGCAACTTCGCGCGGTGAGCAAGGCGGAGCGTCGGTCACGCTCCTCCGTGCGCCAGGCGAGAAGGACGCTTTCGTGTGGGTTGCCAACTTGCCCGCGCTTCCATCGGAAAAGGCGTACCAGGCGTGGTTCACTCGCGATGGCACGCCGGAGCCGAGCACCGTCTTCCGCGACGGTTCAGGCGGAGTTTGGCTTGAGGCCGGTGACGTGATCGATCGTTTCGCGACCATGGCCCTGACGATTGAGGAATCGGCCGGGTCGAAGACGCCGACGGACCGACCGTTCGTCGTTGTCGAACTCCAAAACAGGGTGCGAGCCAGCCTGAACCAGCGCAGGTGACCCAGCAAATCTGGGTTCAGTGGGATGCCCAGATAGATCAGTTGCGAGGTAGCGAGATACCGATCAGAGCGATTGCACCCGGGTGTGGGACGGGCTAGCCAGCGACTGTTGCTTCGGCCCCGCCCATGTTTACCAGCATCTTCTCGGCCTCTTCGACGCTCTCGAGGCGGACGATGCCCTTGCGAATGGCGTAGCGGATGAGATCTGTGCGATTGCGGGCGTGAAGCTTCGCCATAATGTGTGCCTTGTGAGCCTCGACGGTCTTCACCGAGATGTAGAGCTCGTTGGCGATGCCCTGGTTGGTGTATCCCTCGGCGATCAGTTGAAGTACTTCGCGCTCTCGCGATGTGAGAGCCTCGACGCCAGTGCGCTGATCGGAGCGCTTCGCCTGGTAGAGCACCTCTGCAAGGTCAAAGCCCTCGCTCAGGGCGCTTGAGAAGTAACTGTTGCCGCGGTGAACGGTCTGGATGGCGAGTACGAGTTCGGAGACATCGGACTTCTTGATGATGTAGCCGGATGCGCCGGAACGGATGGAATCAAGCAGTTGGTCTTCATCCACGAAACCGCTAAGCATCACAACGCGGGTACTGGGTGAAGAACGCCGAATCTGCCGAGTCGCCTCAAGGCCGTTGAGGCCGGGCATAACCACGTCCATCAGGACGACATCCGGCGACAGCTTTTCGACGGCCTGGACAGCTTCGCGGCCGTTCTCCACGTCTGCGACGACTTCAAGTTCAGGCTGGCTTTCGAGCAGCATGCGCAACGCCTGACGGATGACCGCGTGGTCATCGACGAGGACGATGCGGATGGGGTGCTGGTTGCGATTCTGCTGCTGGGTCTGATTCGAAGGGGCCGCTGATGTGCGAATCCCAATGGGACGGCCTGGTGTGCGTGAGCTGTTCATACTTTTCTCTCGTTCCTCCGGCGAATCGTCCCCCTGAGGTTTCAGCCAATGGTGGGCCGGCCAAACCCGAGGAAAAAGGCGCGCAATCCGGCGAAAACCCTTAAGACTTCCTGCAGTGTAGTCAGCCCACAACACGCGCGTATAGGGGATTACCCTGATAACCATCGCAATTACCCCGCGCGATTCCCAAACTGCAACCCTGTGTTGTCTGGAGGAACGCGCAAGCTCGCCGATAATCAGCCACCAACGATGCGTCGCCCTTTGTACTCACAAATTCGTGAAGCGACGATTCAAACAACGTCTGGGTTTCAGCCGGAGAACATTTAGATGCTGAAGAAAGCTCGTTCCACCTGTCCCGGCTCGGCGACCAGATGGAGCTCGGAGCGCAGCGCGAGGAACGACTGGCTGTTAGCGGCCTGTTCAGCTGTTGTTTCGTCGTTGTAAATGGCGATGCGGGCGACGTCTCCGCTGTCGTCATGGGGACGCAGCACGTAGCTCTCGATGCAGCCTTCCTGGGAAGCCGAAAGGTCCGAGAGCTTGCGCATGACTTCTTCGAGGCGGGCTTCTTCTCCGCGGCGTGGTTTGGCGATCGAAAGACGGATGTACGGCATCAAGAACCCCTCAGTGTGGAACGTGGCGCATTCTAGGGAATGGGCGCCGGGGAAAGCAAAGGCCCCCGGTTTTGACGCGGGGGCCGAGCAGTTCGTCATCTGACTGGATCAGAGCCGGAGCTTCCCGTGCGAAGGCTGGCGGCGGCGCTGGCGTTGGGGCAAAGCGGCCTCTTCGGCAGCCAGGTCAACGGGCGGGCTGGTGAGCACTTCGTGGACGTAGCCGCACATGATGCAGCTGCCGTATGTGCCGTGCCAATCGCGTTCAACGATCATCGAGCCGCGGCACTTGGGGCAAGACTTGGGTGGGGCTTCCTGCAAAGCTGGCATAGATCTAGTCCCTCCATCGCGCAAAGGCGGTATGAACATGGTCATTCGAGGGGTGAGAAACTGACCTCGAAACGAGCTTCCTGCTCGTCAGGCCTTCCTGCTGCCGACGGGGTTAGCTGACGGGTTCGGGCAGAAGGACGCCCTATCGGCCGCTGCTGGCCGAATTCACCCCGGGATGTTGGATCCCCCGTTACGCCTTGAGGCGCATTAGGCAGTGGTGCACAAAGAAAAACCGAGCGCGTATGCAGACGATCGCTCGCCTACAACCTGACGCTAACAACTTCGGAGCAAGGGTGTCAACCCTTCTTGCAGAATGATTGCGCTTTTCGTCACAAATTTACCGGTAGGTTGGCATAAGAACCGAACGTAATCAGAGCCATCCCCAATCAGGCTCAGGCTCAACGCGCGTGTTGGCCGACCACCGGGGTCGGCGTACGGAGCCCGCTTGCAGTCCGCGTACGCTGGCTCGGCGGTCAGCATGCGGCGGCGGTCCGACACAACGATATCCCGCGGCGCACCGCCTAGTCCCAGCGCAGCTCGCCTTCGAGCAAGCCCATGACGTGCACGTCCTGATATCGGCCGAACTTGAAACAAGCCTGGCGCCGGGTGCCTTCGAGGTGGAAGCCGACCTTCTTGTAGACGTGGACAGCTCTTTCGTTCTCGGCGTAGACCTCCAGTTCGATACGGTGGAGGTTCATCATTTCGAAGCCGAACCGGCAGAGAGTGCGCATGGTGTCAGTGCCGTAGCCGCCGTTCCAGAAGGTCTTGTCCCCGATCGCAATGCCCAGGATGGCGCTGCGATTTTCGGGAGAAACCTGCTCGAACCCCACGCCTCCGATTAGGCGGCTCTCGGCGATCGTCTCTACCCCGAAGGATGGATTGTTGTAGCCCATCCGTGACGAACCTTCGATGAATTCCTTCTCCTGGGCATGCGAGAGCGGATAACGGATTGTGAGGTGCTGCGTGACCTCGTGATCGTTGAACCACTGGAACAGCAGCGGCTCATCCTCGGGTTCGCGTGCTCTCAAGCGGACCAATCGTCCTTCGAATGGTGAGTCCATCTTCTTTCTCCTTTTCATTTCAATTCGCCCGTCAGTAACGACATTTGGATCAGGTCATGGTAGCTGCCGTGCTTGAACATTCCGTCCCGCATCCTGGCTTCGAGGACGAAGCCTGCTTTTTCGTAGCAGCGGATTGCTCCCTCGTTCTCGGGATAGACGTCCAGGATACGGTTGAGGTTCATCATTGCGAATCCGAAGCGGCAGGCACCGCGCATTGCGTCCGTTCCGTAGCCTCCGTTCCAGTACGCTTTTTCACCGAGCGCGATGCCCAGCGACGCGGATCGGTGCTCAACGGCCTCACCGTGCAAGCCGAGCCAACCGATAGTGTGCTGAGTGGCGATGTCATCGATGGAGAACACGCAGAGCTCTCGCCGAGGCGCGGCGTCACGGATCCTCTCGGCCGAAAGTGCGCGTGCCGCCGGGTAGCGGGCGCCCAGCCAGCGGATCACTTCGGCGTCGTTCGCCCACCGGTGAGCAAACGGCTCGTCCTCCGCCTCGCGCGCCCGCAAGCGGACCAGTTCGCCTTCCAGTGCACTCTTCATGGCACCCCTCCAGCTAGTGCGTCGGAAAACCAAAAGGCCCATCTTGGAAGATGGGCCTTGCTGTGATTCGCCGGTGCTTTTGCGAATTACGAAGAAGCGGCCCATCGGACTCCACGAGCATTACCCTCAACACTCGCACCAGAAATTACGAGCGTTGCGTGGGTAGTCACGGCGGAAGTAAGGAGCTTCGACATCTTGCAGAAGAGACTACCGCAATGCGCGCCGGGATCGCAAGAATACCGTTGGTGGACTACGTCTCGATTTCAACGAGCTGGAAGCCCTCGCGGAGGGCGGCTTGGTTGAGGCGGGCGTCCAAGGATACGAACCTGAGCGTTGACGGGCGGCCCTCCGAGGCGGCGAACGCGGCGGCTAGCTGGAGGGCATCCGCGGCGCGGAGATCGTGGGTCTGCAGGAGGCGGATTGCGGTTTCGAGGATGGCTGGGGACGGCTGCCCAACTTCCCATGCCTGAGCAAGTTCCTCCAACCGAGCGAGGCTTTCGAGGGCGTGTATGTCAGGTAGATGTGTAGAACGCTGGCGACGAGCGATGGCTGAAACGCACTCGACTTCAGTCGCCCACCAGACAGCCAGTGAGGGATCCTGAGCGAAGAAGTATTTCATGGCGGCGGTCTTCACCTCCTCGACGACGAGGGGGACGATCGCTGAGCTGTCCCAAAATCTCACCGGCCTTCTCGGCGCTCTTCGAGCAACGCCTCAAGGACCCCCGCAGGCTCCGAGAGCTTCGGAAGCGGACTAAGAATGAGATCCACCGGTGGTTTGCCGGTTCCCCGGCGAATCACGCCGGATCGCTCCAGCCTAGCCAAACGCGCCTCATCGGCGTCCGAATCGACTCCGCCCAAGTCAGGAACGATCCGGGCTACGGGGATGCCGCGGTCGGTTATGACGATCGTCTCGCCAGCCTTCACCCTATCGAGCAGAGCGCTGAGCCCGTTTTTGACTTCAGTGACGGATGCGCGCTTCATGTGGCTAGAATAGCCTTTTCGTTGCCGGATCGCAATAACCGCTCTCGGGATCACAGGCCGTTCGCCGCTCCCCAACCAGAGCGTGAAGCAATCCCGCCGCAGGCAACAAGAAGGCCGTGGACTGTTCCACGGCCTTCTTGATTGGGTGCGGGCGGCGCTTAACTGATGAACAGCGGCGCCAACACGAGGGTGATGGTGCTCAGCAGCTTCACGAGGACGTGAAGCGCTGGCCCAGCGGTGTCCTTGAATGGGTCACCGACGGTGTCGCCAACGACGGCCGCGGCGTGAGTGTCAGTGCCCTTGCCGATGACTTCGCCGGTTGTTTCGTCCTTCAGTCCACCGGATTCGATGAACTTCTTGGCGTTATCCCATGCCCCACCCGCGTTGTTCAGGTAGGTAGCGAGGAGCACGCCGCCGATGGTACCAACCATCAGCATGCCTGCGACGGCGAGCCAACCTTCGTTGCCATTGCCACCAAAGGAATAGCGGAAGATGACGCCGACGGCGATTGGCAATCCAACGGCCAGCACTCCAGGCACCACCATTTCGCGAAGCGCTGCTTTCGTGGTGATGTCCACTGCCCGCGTGTAGTCGGGGCGGACTTCACCAGTCATGATGCCGGGGTTCTCCCGGAACTGGCGGCGCACCTCTTCGATGATGCCCCCCGCCGCCTTGCCGACAGCGCGAATCGAGAGCGAGCTGAAGAGGAAGGCAAGCATGACGCCGAGGAACGCGCCGACGAACACTTCAACCTTGCCGAGGTTGATTGGCATGATGCGCGGGAGCGGGAAGGGGCTGCCTTCAGCGCCAATCGCACAATCCGCGCCAGCCTTCTTGTCCTTGGCCAGCTTGTTGACGTAGGCGGTCGCTTCGTCGCGGTCCGCGGTCAGGAGGGTTTCGATACCCTTGTCGTCGAGACCGCAGGCCTTGAGGTCTGCTGAATGCTTGGTGATGGCGGCGGTAACCGCTGCCTGTTCATCCGAGCCCTGTCGTGTGAGATCCAAGTCTTGAATAAGGTCGGCGTACCGCGAGGCGTCCTCGTGGGCGATCTTTCCGAATTCGACGCGCACCTCATCGAGGTAAGCGGTGAAGAGGAGGAAGGCAGCGAGGGCGGCTGAACCCACCGCGTAGCCCTTGGTGAGAGCCTTGGTGGTGTTGCCGACGGTGTCCAGCGCGTCCGTGATTTCGCGGGCTTCCGGCTTAGTCCCTTCGGCCATCTGAGTGATGCCGCCGGCGTTGTCCGTGATTGGCCCGAAAGTGTCCATCGCCAAGACGTAAGCGGCGGACATGAGCATGCCCATGGTCGCTACGGCGGTACCGAAGACGCCCGTGGAAACGTTGCTGACCTGCGCCGTGATGCCAGCGGCGCCCTCAGGGTCAGCTTGCTGGCCGAGGACGAAGGAGACGACGAGCGCGATACCGACGGTGATGGCGGTCACGGCGGTGGTTTCGAAGCCAACCGCCGTACCGATGATCATGTTCGTCGCTGCGCCAGTCTTGCTGGCGCGCGCGATCTCCTGCACCGGACGCCAGGCGCCCGCGGTGTAGTACTGCGTGATGTAGACGAATGCGATACCTGTTGCGATACCGACAACGCCGCAGAGGAAGAACCACTGCCATGACCCGGAGTCCATCATCAGGTACGTGCAGAGGGCGAGGCCGCCCACGCTGAGCGCGGTTATGACCCAGTAACCACCGTTCAGCGCGCCCATCGGGTCCTTGATGCGCTTCGCCCAGAACGGGACGGTGAGCATGCCGATAATCGTGGCGAATACGCCGAACGACCGAAGGACGAGCGGGAAGAGAATCCACTCCACCCGGCCGGTGGCGGTGAAAATCGCCACGCCGAGGATCATCGCGCCGATGTTCTCGGCGGACATGGATTCGAAGAGGTCGGCCCCGCGGCCGGCACAGTCGCCGACGTTGTCGCCGACGAGGTCGGCGATGACGGCAGCGTTGCGCGGGTCGTCTTCGGGGATGCCGGCCTCGACTTTGCCCACGAGGTCCGCACCGACGTCAGCGGCCTTGGTGTAGATGCCGCCGCCAAGTTGCGCGAACAGCGCAACGAAGCTGGCGCCAAAGCCAAAGCCGACGATCAGGAAGGGAGTCTCATCAATGTTATGGCCGAGCACCCGGCTGTAGATGGCGAAGATGCTGGAGACGCCGATGAGGCTGAGGGCAACCACCAGGAAGCCCGAAACGGCGCCGCCGCGGAGAGCGGTATTGATCGCGTCGGCGAGGCTGTTTTGGGCAGCGGAGGCCGTACGACCGTTGGCGCGCACGGCGATCGACATGCCGATGTAGCCAGAAAGGCCCGAGGCAATGGCGCCCACGATGAAGGCGACGCCCGTCAGCACGCCGGCCTCACCGGACTCTTTGAAGATGGCGACGATCGCGCCGACGACCACCGAAGTGACGATCGCGAGGATGCCGATTGTTTTGTATTGCCGGCTGAGGAAGGCGTTTGCGCCCTCCAAAATCGTACCGGCGACCTCTTGCATGGCCGGCGTGCCCTTGTCCCGCTTTAGGACGTCGTAGGCAAGCCAGATAGCGAATAGGACCGCCGCGGCGCTAGCCGCTGGGATCATGATCTGGGCCAGGAGCATGGAACCTCCCCCTCCACAAATAGTCTTGGCTGCGCATCCTCCCCTGTTTGGGACACGCGGAACCGACGGCCGCCCCAAAGACGCGCCGAAGCGTGCCGGAGTCTAGCAAGCGCAGACTTTACGGGCCACTTACTTTGCGTTGAGCAAGAGTCGAAATGCGACGGCCCGGTTTCCGTGGCAACCGCCTTACCTTTTCCTGCCGTACCTTGATTCGAAGAACCCAACTGGAGAGGCGCGATGCGTGAAGTAGCCGAACTGAACGGGGATGGCATCTCCAGCGAACTCCGAGATGCAATTCATGCACTGAACGAAGCGCTGGGCGGCCTCATTGCCTTTAAGCCGGTCGATTGGACGTTGGAACGGCGAGAGGCGTCGTCCGCGGCAATGGATGAGGGCATCGAACTGGCCCGTACACTCGGCGCCGCCATGAAGTACCCAACGGTGACCAGGACAGAGAGCCCTAACCAGGTGCTGCGTGATCGGCTGGACCTGGCGGTAATTCATCGCCCGTGTCGGACGTACCCCGGTGTGAGCACTAACTACACCGGCAAGATCGACCTCCACGTGGTGCGAGTAGCCACGGGCGGGACGTACGAGGACGCCGGTAAGCGCCTGGGCTACCACTCGGCGGTGAGCATTCGGGTGATGGAGCGGACGCCAGTAGAGCATGCCGCGCACTTCGCTTTCCGTCTCGCTGAACGTCAGCGCCACAACGTTGTTTCGACCAGCAAGTACACCATCCAGCGCGCGGCGGATGGGCTGTTCGAAGAAGTCGTAGACGAAGTGGCGGCCGAGTACCGCAACACCGAGCACCAGCGCGAGCTGTTTGATTCGCTGTTGGCCAAGTTGATCATGAACCCGCACCGCTACGACGTCATCGTGACGCCAAACGAATACGGAGACTTTCTGAGCGACGCCGTCTACGGGCTGATTGGGTCCATTGGGCTCGGGGCGAGCGCTTCGTACGCCTTCACGCCCAGTCATCAGCCGTCGATCGGCATTTTCGATCCCGCTGGAGGCACGGCCCCGGACATCGCCGGCAAAGGGATCGCCAACCCTTCGGGCGCGATCGAGGCGTTCGGCTATCTGCTCGAGTATTGCGGCCATCACGACATGGGACGGCGGCTGGTGGACGCAGTGCACGATTGCATCGCAAGCGGAGAAAAGACCGGTGACCTGGGCGGTACCTTGAACACGATGGCGTTCACCAAGGCCGTCATTGCGCGGGCCGTGCCCACGGTCTAGCTAGTCGCGTCAAAGGACCACCGCACGGTGGGCTTCGGCGTCATGGAGACCAACCGGCTTGAAGCGTTCAGCGACGGCGTCCTGGCGATCATCATCACCATCATGGTGCTCAAACTTCACGCGCCCGGGGAGCCGACTTCGAATCGCTGCGACCGTTGATCCCAGTCTTCTTCAGCTATGTTCTGAGCTTTGGTACATCGCCATTTACTGGTGCAGGCGCTTTCGCGCCGAGCAGGTCTGGTCCACCGTAAGACATTCGTTGCCTTTTCCCCTCGACGAAGCGGTACCTTTCGGTCACCGAAACGCTGGAGGCTTCACTCATGGGACTGCGCCTGGGCCGCCTGCCATGGTTCATTGTGGCTACGGTGGTTGTCGTCGCGATGGCGACTTTCGGTGTCGCGGGCAACGCACTTGTCGGAGTTTATTTCGAACGGACAACACTGACTGAGGCCAATCCTTTCGCGAGATTATCAGTGGCCGAGGCTCTCGAAGCGCGCGTTGGTGCGCTACCAGGGGCAGCCTCGACCATCCAGGCGGGTACTCCGGCGAGCGTCGAGGAAGCCGCGAGCAGCAGTGCCGCAACGGTCCAGCCTTCGGCAACTGCCTCAGCGCCCAGCCCCAGCATAGTGGCCCCGGCACTGGCCACTGCCGTGCCCGCGTCCTCCGCGGCGGCTACGAGCCCGCCCGCCACTCCCGTACCGTCAGCGATCCCGACCACCGCACCGACGAGCGCCGCAACCAGTGGCGCCGTGCTCCTGCTGCACGGAACATTCAGAGACGGTGCACCGGGACATCACGGTAGTGGCACCGCTCAGATCGGCCGCGATGCGGCAGGCAAACTCGTGCTCGTGGTTGAGGGATTTTCGGTGACGAACGGTCCGGACCTGCACGTCATTCTCAGCGTCAGCGCGAGCGGGGGCGGCGACGGGCTCGACCTGGGAAAGCTGAAAGCGACAGATGGGACCTTTAGCTATTCGATTGCCGACGGGACGGACATCGGTCAATACAAATCCGTGACCATCTGGTGTAAATCGTTCCCTACGGTTTTCGCCTACGCAACGTTGGGAAATTGAGATGCAACTTAGCGGGACGGCCCAAAGCGCGAATCCCCTTCAACGGGCAGCAGACCGCGTGGGCGCCCAAGCGGCAATCTTCGTTTACGCCGTCGCTTTGCTGGGCGCCGCGGCCCTCTGTCTATTCGTCGCTTTTGACGAGACCTACGACGAGACGCAGGTCTTCGCGGTCACAGTAGCGGCCCTCGGGGTGCTCGGCCTCGCCACCATTCCCGGGCGCCGAGCAGCGGCAGCGCGCGTGTTCACCGCTGCCATGCTCTGCTACGCCGGGGCGCTGCTCTTTTACGTCTCTATCGGCCCCGCGATTCTGATCGTGGGCGGAGCGGCCGTCATCGCGGCGTTCGTCATCAACCGACATCACCGCGCCAGCTTGGCCCCGCAGGTCGGCGCGGTGTTCGCGGCGATGGGTGGAATCACCGGCCTCGTACTGTTGATTGTTCTCGTTGTGGGCGGTTAACTTCGGCTCGCCCGAATTATCGTCCCATCTCTGAGTAACGGCAGTCACTTCAGTGCCATCGCCGCGGTCTCCACTTCTGCCGTGGTGAAGGGCCAAACGAACGTTTTTGCGACGACTCCGGAGGAATCGACGAGGAAGACCGTGGGGATCCGGTACAGGTTGAACGCCTTGTCGGCCGTTGCCCGAGGTACGACGATCGAAGGCATCGTCAGCTTTGCCGTCGCGGCGAAGGCCTTGGGAGTTTCGTAGCCCTTCGAGCCGGTACCGTTCGCATCCTTGTCATCTATTGCCACGGATGCGAACTTGACGTTGGAAAGCTTTCCAGCCAGTGCCTGCAATTCCGGCATTACTTTCTGACAGTCAGTACAAGCATTTAGCCAGAACGCGACGACCGCCGGAGAACCCTTAAGGCTGCTGAGGCTTGCCGACCCGCTACCCGTGAGATTCTCTCCTGTGGCATCGGGCATAGGCCTGCCGACCAACTGTTCAGGAAGCACGCTCGGGGTCGGATTGACGGCAACATCGTCGTCTTCGCCACACGCTACGCTGACCGAGAGCATCGCCCCCGCAAGTACCACGAATAGGCAAAGGCGCATTCTCATGGTCGGCCTCCAGCAAGTGATGCCGGAGTCTAGCAGCTTAATCGCTAAAGCTACCCGAGTCGTTCCGAGGTAAGTGCGCGCTGCTGCACCATGGCCATCGTCAGGTCGCCGCGAGTCCGTTCGAGAATGGCGCGCGTCTGGTCGGTGGTGCGGCGTAGTCCGCCGGTCATCGCGTCGGGGAAGTCGATGGTGATAAGCACCGAGTAGATGTCGTCCATCGCCTGGAGGGTCCCTTCGCAGCCTTCGCAATTGCCGCTGCGGAGGCGATCCAACAGCATCCGGCGCATCTCGCCAACGGCTTCGGCGATGCCGTTCAGGTAGGCCGGATACTCAACGCCAAGCTCCTCGGGCGTGGGAATCGCGCCACCAGAGACCAGTGCGAGCGTCGTCCGTGCCTCGGCGTACTCCTTTTGGGCGTCGTGCAGGAAACCTGCGTGGTAGATGTCGCCATGGTCGGCGAGCGCGGCCACGGCTTCGTCGCGAATGGCCTTCGCCTCGTCGAGCATCGTTTCGGCCTTCGCGAACTCGCCGCGATGCACCGCGCGGATGCTGTTGGCGCTCATGCGGATCAGCGTGCGGCTGGCAGCAAGCCCGCGTTCCCGCGCGATATTCTTCTGGGTGAAGTGCTCAACGATCCGCGGGATGATGGCGTCCAGGGGGCTGGTATCGGGCAAGGAAACTCCTGAGTCTGGCGGGCACCACCTTGGGAGCCGTTCGTTAGAGGTCTTTTACCGCGTCCGGCAGCACACCGTCGCGGGCGGCGTCGATCATCTCGCGAGCGCCTTCTGGGAGGTCCATGCCGTACTGGTCGAACTTCTTTTCGACCCATGAGCCGATCTGGCGCGGGTCGCGGTAAGCGTCCGGTCCACCGCCGCCGTCCGCCGGGTCGCCGTAGCGGTCGATGATGTCCGAGCGGCTGAAGGTGCGCCCAAACTTGGACATCAGGCGCGACGTTTTGGCGCTCTTGCAGTGCTCACACGGCACCTTCAGTTCGGTATCGACCTTGCGCGTGAAATGATTTGTGACTTTGCCGCAGTCAGCGCAGCGGAATTCGTAGATGGGCATAGCAGAATTGTCGAGGGATGGACGCCGGTTGTCGATGGGGTCCGTTCAACCGCCCTCCGGGATCTCGATCCCACGGAAATGCTCGACACGGGCGGCCTCGCCGTTGGGGCCAAGGTCGATGCTGATGAGGTCGACCCGGGCACGTTCAGGCAGGACTCCGTTCGTCTCACAATAGTCCATGGCGCATTGCCACATGCGGCGCAATTTGGCTGCCGTGAGCGACTCGGCGGCGACGCCGCGTAGGCTTTGCCGAGTGCGCACCTCGACGAAGACGACGTCCGTGCCATCCTCCGCGACGAGGTCAATCTCGCCGCCGGGTGTGCGGACGTTGCGGGCGAGGATGCGCATCCCTTCGGACTCCAGGCGGTGCGCCGCAACGCGCTCACCGAAGTCGCCAAGCGCCTTGCGACGGGTCACCACTTGAACGCGAACTGGGCGACCGGAGCATAGCTGTGGCGGTGAATTGGGCAGGGGCCGCGTTCGCGCAAGAGTTGCTTGTGCTGTGGCGTGGGGTAGCCCTTGTTCTGGCAGAAGTTGTAACCGGGGTAGCGGCCGCACATCTCGGTCATCAGGGCGTCGCGGGCTACTTTGGCGACGATGCTCGCAGCGCCGACGCTGATGCTAAGCGCGTCTCCGTCGATCACAGCGCGCAAGTTCGGCAACGGCAAGTCCAGCGCATCCGAGACGATGGCGTCCGGCTTCACGGAGAGCTGCTCGAAGGCGCGCAGCATACAGAGGCGACGCGCGGGCAGGATGCCGATACGGTCGATCTCCTCGTGCGATGCCCAGCCGATGGCGAAGGGGACGGAGGCGCGGATCAGCGGCGCCAACTCGTCTCGCGCCTTTTCCGAAAGGACTTTGGAATCGCGAACCCGGGAATACCAGCGGAAGCGTTTGCCGGCGGGCAAAGCGACGACGCCAGCGGCTACGGGCCCTGCCAGCGGCCCGCAGCCCACCTCATCGACGCCCGCTACCCATGTTGCGCCAGCCGCCCACGCTTCTTTTTCGAACTTCAGAGACGGGACGGGAACGCCACGAGCCATCCCGGGATGTTAGCGCGCCGCGGCTCTTGGCGAGAGGCGCTACCTGTTAGTTTCTCACTCGCGGAGGAGTGGCCTGACCCCCGTTCTGAGCGAAAGTCGGTTGCCGCGTCAGCGCCATCTGCGTAGTCTCGGACCAAACCCCGCCCTGGAGACCGCAATGGCGCTCACGCCCGCTGACGAATACCTGATTCACCAGACCCCGTACACCTTTGACACCGTTGGGACGAGCGACCGCAACTTTTACGACCGCTACTTCTTCAACGGCTACCGCCGGGACGGCGAAGTGTACTTTGCGGTGGCGATGGGCCAGTACCCGAACCTGGGAGTGTTCGATTGCGCCTTTAGCGTGGTCCACAATGGGCGGCAACGCTTCGTCCGGGCCTCCCGCGCGCTTGGCGCGGACCGCATGAACAGTTCAGCGGGTGCGATCTCGGTAGAGGTGATGGAGCCGCTGAAGCGAGTGCGGATCGTCGTTGCGCCCAATCAATGGGGGGTGAGCGCGGACCTCGTCTTCGAAGCTCGCTCGTTCCCGATGGAGGAGCCGCATTTCCTGCGTCGCGCGGGGCCGATCGTGGCGATGGACTACACGCGGATGACGCAGCACGGCGAATGGACCGGAACAATCACGATCGATGGCACGAGCTTTGAGGTGCGGCCGGACGCGTGGTGGGGTTCGCGCGACCACTCGTGGGGCATTCGCAACGTTGGCGGGCGGGACCCGCGAGGCGCGCCGCCGACCGCTGCCCCGCAGTTTTACTGGAACTGGGCGCCGCTCAACTTTGAAGACCGGTGCACGTTGTTCACGACTTCCGAACTGCCGGATGGGACCCGCTGGCACGAATCGGGCGAAATTCTCACTCCATACCCCGATGCGACTGCCACCCGCGCGGTTGTCTCGCACGATCTAAAGTTCGAGAAGGGCACGCGCTGGATCAGCGACGGCGCGAAGATCCGCCTTACTCCCGGCGAGGGCGAGCCGTTCGAAGTGACGTTCAAGCCGCTCTACCACTTCCTGATGAAGGGGATCGGCTATGGCGAGCCGAAGTGGGGGCATGGTATGTGGGTTGGCCCGGACGAGCAGGATGGCGGCGAATACGTACTCGCCGACGAAAACCCAATGGCCAACCTGCACGTGCAGACGCTTTCGCAGGTGACGGCAGGCGGCAGGACGGGGATCGGGGTGTTCGAGATCATCATAATTGGGCCGTACCCGCGGTACGGGTTCACGGAGATGATGGACCCGGCAACCTGAGAGTTACGCGCTTGAAACCGGACCCTCGTACACCTGGGCCATGCCTTCCATGACAACGTCGGCGAGGTCCAGGATGTTCTCGATCGCGACCACCGCTTCTTCGGTCGAAAGCCCCGCTTCGGTTGCGATCTGGGAGGCGGTCTCCTCAAGTGAGCGGCGCATGCTGTTGAAGGTGCTTACGGCGACCGTGAGACGGACGCCCGAACCGACGAGCGTTCGGCCGTATTCGTGGCCGATAGTGCGTGCATCCTCGGTGAAGCGCTCCTTCTTCGAATCGGAGGCGATGTAGCGGGCAAAGAGGTCCACGAGCTGGCGGCCCATCAGGCGAAGGCGGTCGCGGACGTCATCCGAGAGCGTGTTGAAGGCGTCCATCGAGTGCGTCTGGCGCCCGCGGCTGATGCGCCGCTTGACGCGTGCGAGGGCTATGTCGCTTATGCGATCTGTATCCCGCGCGGGAGTGGCGCTAGGCGCGGCGGCCATGAACTGCTTGAGGTCGTCTTCAAGGATGCGGCGGTGGCCGCCGCGCGTGCGGAACGAGCGAATGTCGCCGGCATCCGACCAGCGCCGGATTGTGGACTCGCTGACGCCGAGCAACTCGCTGGCGGCGCCGAGTGTTAGCCAGTTTTGGCGTGGCGCGATGGGGGAATCGGACATCCGCAAACCTCACTAAGGTTGCCAATCCTTCCAGTTGGAAGGTGCCATGTCAATCACGATTAGGAGCGCCCCGGTAGTGGCCGATCTCCGCTGCGCGACCGATAACACCGTCGCCGAACCTCTCGCGGAGGCCGGTAAGCGCATTCGCTAGGTCATCGGCTTCCATCGTTTCGCCCAGGCGCAACTGCTGCGCGCGCTCCTGCAGATTCGTCGCCCCGAGCCCGATCAGACGCACCGGGCGCTTGCCGTTCTCGGCCCAGACGCGTTCGAAGAGCGCCGCACCGGCCTGAAAGATTTCGGCTGCCAGATGGAACGGCTGAGGGCTGGTGAGAGAGCGGGTGAGGGTTTCGAAGGGCGGGAAGCGCAGTTTGAGGGTGACGGTTCGGGCGGCGCGACGTTCTTTCTCGAGGTCTGCCGCGACGCGCTCGGCCTGACCGAGCAGGACACCGCGGAGACGGGTGCCGTCTGGTTCATCCTCGCCGAAGGTGTTTTCGCGACTGATCGATTTCGCTTCACCTCGGCCCGAAAGCACGGGTGCTTCGTAGATACCGTGTGCGCGGCTGTGCAGTTCCGCCCCGTGCCGGCCAAAGCGTGATTCGAGCACGGAGAGGGGCACCGCGGCGAGGTCGCCGATGCTGTGCACGCCAAGCGATGCCAGCGTCACTGCGGTCTTTGGGCCGACCATTGGCAGTTCGCGGATGGGGCGCGGCGCGAAGAATGCGGCTTCGTCGCCAGCCTTAACGACCACCAGGCCGTCGGGCTTGCCGGCGTCGCTCGCCACTTTGGAGACCAGTTTGTTGGCCGATACGCCGACCGAACCAGTGATGCCGATCTCCGTGACGATGCGGCGACGGATGTCGCGGGCGATCGTCTCTGGGTCGCCGAAGAGGCGCTCGCTGCCGGCCACATCGAGGTAGGCTTCGTCGGCGCCGGCCGGCTCTACTAACGGCGTGTAGTCACGAAGGATAGCGTGGAATTTGCGGGAGGCTTCGCTGTAGTACGGGTAATCGGATTCGAGGAAAGCGGCTTGCGGACAGAGCTGGCGTGCTTTGCTTACTGGCATCGCCGAACGGACGCCGAACGCGCGAGCTTCGTAGCTACAGGTGTTGACGACGCCTCGAGCGCCCAGTCCCCCGGCGACGACAACTGGCTTGCCTCGCAATTCCGGGCGGCGCAGCAGTTCCATCGAGACGAAGAAGGCGTCGAGATCAACGTGCAGGACGGAGGCTTTGCGCGATGCTGGCATATGCGAACCGATGTTCGCATTGTAGCCGTTTCGATCCCAGATTTGCCTAGCTGATGAAGGTCAACAGGCCTGCGAATCCCGTAAAAACGACGGCGGACGCCAGAAGGTACCGTTCGACTGTCAGTCTGTGCATTGTTTTCTCCCTGCCTTGCGCCATCGTACGGAACGCCCCCGCTGATTCTCGTCACGGAAATGAGGCTTCGGATATTGAATTCGTGACACCCGGTGCGAGTCGTCCGCTATCTTTGGGCGATGGGTTCGATCGCGGTAATTGGCGCGGGCGCGGTGGGCGGGTACTACGGTGCGCTGCTGGCGCGGGCGGGGCACGATGTGCGCTTTCTAATGCGCGGCGACCTGACCGCCGTCCGTGAGTACGGTCTGGATGTGCGCAGCATTCGGGGCGATTTCCGCCTGCCGAATGTGGCGGCGTTTGCGACTGCCGAGGAGATCGGGCCTGTTGACTGGGTAGTCTGCTCCCTCAAGGCGACGGCTATCGAGCAGGCGCGCGAATTGGTAACGCCTTGCATTGGCCCGAACACGCGCATCCTCGCCTTGATGAACGGACTGGGCATCGAAGAGCGGTTCGCAAGTTGGTTCGGGCCGGCGCGCGTCTTCGGCGGGATGGCATTCGTCTGCATTTACCGCGGGGCGCCTGGGGTGGTCCATCACCTGGAGTACGGGCGAGTCTCGATCGGCCATTTCGAAGACGAGCCCGCGGAGCTCGCAACGCTTCAGGATCTGCTCGAGTCGGGCGCGATCGAAGTAAGCGCAGCACCGAGTCTTCGCTGTGCGCGTTGGGAGAAGCTTTGCTGGAATATCCCCTTCAATGGGCTGAGCGTTGCCGGCGGCGGCATCGGCACGCAGACAATCGTGCGCGACGAGCGGATGCGCGCGACCGCCGAACGGGCGATGCGCGAGGTGATCGCCATCGGGAACGCGGACCTGGCGGCGGCGAACGAGACCGTGCGCCTTGAGCCCCGGACAGTCGTCGATTGGATGTTCGCGCAAACGGACACCATGGGGGACTACCGCACGAGCATGGTGGTCGATTTCGTGCTTGGGCGCGAAATGGAGAGCGAGGCGATCCTTGGAGAGCCGGTGCGGCGCGCCGCGCTGCTTGGCGTACCGGCGCCGACGGTGGAGACGCTTTACGCGCTCGTGCGCGCGGCGGGCTTACGGCAACGGGGGGAGATCCGGGCACTGGTCCCCGATGACCTCGCGCTGGCGCCGCCGTCGGTCGTTTGATGCGACCGGGAGCGGAGGCTAGACTGCCGGAATGCGCCTTTTTTTGGGGCGACAAGGAGTGTTCCACATGGACGTCCGCGACATCCTGATCGATGGCATTGGCCAGCTCAACGAGTGGCTTGACGACGCACTCAAGGACGTCAGTCCCGAGCAGCTCAATTGGCTGCCCGAGGGGCAGTCATTGAGTATTGGCTTCAACGCCTGGCATATCTTGCGAACGCAGGACAACATCACGAACTTCGTAATGCAGCGCAAAAATCCGTTGTGGATGGAAGGTGGGTACGTGGAGCGCATGGGATTGCCGAAAGTGGCCCAGGGCACCGGCATGGGCCTCGAAGACGCACGAGCGATCCGCATCGAAGACCCAACCGTTCTCAAGGAGTATTCCGCTGCGGTCGCCAAAGAATGCGCGGCCTTCCTCAAGGCCGTCCCGCTGGAGACGCTGGACGAGACCCAGATGATCAAGCCACTGGGCGAGATGCCGCGGTGGAAGGTCTTCCGCCAGGTGATCATGACCCACGGCTTCATGCACCTTGGGGAGATCAACGGGCACAAGGGTCAGTTAGGGCTGCCGTTCGGGATCTGAGCCTAAACTCATTCTTCGTCGCGTTGGCTGCGAAGAAACTCTTCGACGTCGAGCACCATGTCCTCACCAGCAGGAAGTGGCGTGCCTTCGTCGGTGGGATTCTCCTCGCCTGAGTCCATGGCCGTTTCTAGACGGTGCACGTACTCGAGCACGTCGTTGTTACCAGAGATAGCGGTATTAATCTCTTCGACAAAACGCGAGCCGGCAGCCTCCAGTTCGCTGTAATCGAACTCAACGTCAAGGATCTTCTGCAAGCGTCTGAGCAGGGCGATGGTGGCCGGAGGATTTTGAGAAGTAGTTATGTAGTGAGGAACGTTCGCCCAG
>JBBQGT010000054.1:0-21040 GCA_038323265.1 Tepidiformales bacterium | reverse complement strand
TCCCCAACTGATGAACCGATGAACTGGGCAGAGTTACGCACCGCCGCGCAACCGCGCCTCGCTTACCCGCACGCCGGTGTCCAGCAAGAGCAGGACGATCGCCCGGTCGCGCTCCGGCTCGCGGGAGCCTTCGACGGCTCGGAGCAGGGCGACGATTTCAGGGCCGCGCAGGCTAGGAACCAGCTGCTCCGGAACGCGGCAACGGTACCGCGTGGAGCTGGTTCGGAGGTGATGTCGACTCCCACCCCCCCCGGCCGTATGGCGGCGATAGTTGCGGGCGTGAGGTCGTACCGGTGGCCTGTTCGAGTCGCCGTCTATTCGATCGCTGGAGGTTTTTGTTGCGCCCCGGATGCGTCGTTGGCGTACGCGAGGGACTTGCCGGGCTCGTTCGGTCTCTCGAGTCGAAACCTGAGCTGAAGGCCGGCGCCCTCGATCATCGTTACCTGCTGCTCAAACTGCTCGTTGGTGACGATGAGGTAGTGTTCGACGCGCCAATCGTGCCCGAGCCACGGGCCGAGCGCGTCCAGCAGTCTCCGGTCCAGTTGGTCGCCGAGCCGGGCTTTCCGGACCCAGAAATAGACCGCCACCTCGTACGACGACCATTGAGCCCCATCGAGCGCGGTGATCTGCCCCTTGGAGAAGAAACGCGCGGTGGTGGGCAAGATGTAGACGCAACCGAGGCACTGCGTCTCGGTCGTGTTCATGACGGTGTAGGTGAAGGACTCGCCGTCGGTGTGGCGCCGTACGAGCTTGTCCAAGTCTTCGCGGTTGGCGTCCACGGCGAAGTCGTCTGCGGGCCAGCTCGACTGCTCCCATCGACGAAGGAACTCCTTGCTCCATCACCGCCTCGTAGTCGAGTTCGGCGTCGGACTCACGTATCGGACGGAGTACAAACTCGTCCGTCCGCAGTCCCTCTGGGGCACGGACGTCGTCGGTGTTGAAGGCCATCGGGATCCCCTCAGAATTTCATTCGGCTGGCGCGCGAAGACGGTCCGTTCGACCGGCCGAAACCGACCTACTCGACGCACGAGTATCCCATGTTCTCAATCCAAATACGAACGTCTTCGAGACCGCTTCTGTGAGCGAGGTCCGCACACCGAACGGCCGGCCAGTTTTTGCCAGTTCAGTCTTCACGCGGTCGGATTGCGAAGTGACGCGGTTGTCCAACGCCCCACATAGATCGCCAACACGGCTGCTTTCGTGGTCGCCAACTGGTCGATCAGGCGGCAGATGCCGTAGTAAGGCACAGCTGCCTTCACTTCTGGACTGGCGATGGCTGATTCAAACGCGTAGCCCCCACCAAAGCAAAAGCCCATCACCCCAATGCCGCCCGCCTTCACGCCCTCGGCCTTCTGCAGATAGGTGGCAAAGGACTTCATGTCGGCCACCAGGTCTTCGATCTTTGCGCTACCCAACGAGCCAGTGTTCGCGGCCGAATCTGTTTTCGACCCACCGGCGCGCGATACCAGGTCTACAGCCAGCCCAATGAAGCCTTCCTTGGCATACCGCTGGGCAATGTCCTTTGTGTGGCCGTTTAGCCCGCGGTTCTCGTGGATGATCAGGATGCCGGGATACGTCCCAGCGGCCGCTGGCCGCGCCACGTAGCCCAGCAACTCCGATCCGGGACCGGCGAAACGGATGTCGCCAGCGCTCGCGGCGGTTCCCGAACCGCCGGTTGCCGCCGCCGTCGGGCTCGCTGCTGCGCCGCTCGGCGGGGCGCTTGGAGCCGGTTGAGGCGCCTTCGTAGCCTCTGCGATGGCTCTGGGCTATCGTCCCCGCCGCACCCAACCGCAGCGAGTGCAGCCAACCCGGCCGGCACGCTTCCCATGATCAGGATGGCTCGCCGCAGGAGGTCGCGACGGCTCATCGCCCGTTCCTTGTATTCGTCGGCGAACTCTTCCATTAAGTATCGCTGGTACTCGTTCACCACAACTCCTCAAGTCCTGCGGCCCGCCCAGCATCCACGTCGCAGCCGTTCGCAATCGGAAAGGCTGACATGCGACCGGTAACAACACGGGAAACTCCGTGCCCGTGTTCATTCGCGGAAAAGCAACCCGTGACATCGAGGCGCTCGCTGACTTACTTGCGGTAGCGAAAATCGCAGAAGTCGGCGCCCTGCATCCGTGTCTGCGTGCGCTCGAAGGTGACGTCCGGCGCCAGCCCCTCGAAGTAGGCAAAGTCTCGCCCGCAAGAAAGCAGGAAGCCCAGGTCGCGAGCGCCCATCTCTTCGTACATCTCCATGAACTTGCAGCGATTGACGTTGAAGCCGAATCGCTCGTCGTCCTGCTCCACCACTTCCACCGTCAGCGAACCCTCGGCCAGCGGCCCCCGCTGCCGCATCAGCGCCAGGTCGGCCATCGACTGGATGTTCGCGCGCTCGCGTTCTGCTTCGCCTTGCGCCCTCGCGATCCCGCGAATCGCGTCGCCGACCACTCGGTTCACTCTGTCTTCGCCGAACTCCGCCTGCATCGCGCGGATGACGGGGATGAGCACGGCGGCCTCTAGCCGCCGTTTTTCGAGCAGTGGCAAATCAGGCATTCGGTTACTCCATTTTGGGCTCGGGGTCAGTCGTCCGCGGCAAGGTCTGCCAGGGCGGGGCGCATCTCCTCGAGGACCGACGGATCGTGCTCCGATTCGACAAGTGTTTCAAGCGCCGCTCGTGCTCGCTCTCGGAGCCCATGCCGCACCCCGATCTGGGCAATCGCCCATGCTGCATGACCGCGCACTAACGGCGAGCTGTCAGCCAATGCGGTTGTCAACGCGCCCAGGTCTTCCGCGTTGCCCACGTTGCCCAGTGCGACGCAGGCATTGCGCACCAGCCCATCGCGCTTCGCCCGCATTATTGGGCGGCCCTGGAATCGCGCACGGAACGCCTCTTCGGAAAGCTCGAGCAGCCCAACGAGGGACGGCCGCGACGCCTCCACATCCCTTGCCACGAAGTCCGGGTAGCTCTCGGTGTTCTGTGCGCCAACGGGGCACGATTCGAGGCAGGCGTCGCAGCCGAACACCCAATCGCCGAATTTCGTCCGCAGATCGCGCGGGATTGCGCCGCGATTCTCGATCGTGTGGTAGCTGATGCAGAGCCGCGCGTCGAGCACCGTCCCATCGCTTCCCAGCGCGCCAGTGGGGCAAGCCACCACGCAGCGCGTGCAGCTGCCGCAACTTTTTCGTAGCGGCGCATCCGGCTCCAACTCAAGAGTCGTAGCTACTGCCCCAAGCAACACCCATGGCCCGAAGCCGGGAGCCAGCAACATCGTCGACTTTCCCAGCCAACCCATCCCGGCTGCTGCGGCGAATGGCCGCTCGAGGAGTGGGCCGTAGTCGACCGTGGCGCGCGCTTCAGCCCCAAAATCGTCGCGGATCAGCCGGGCAATGCGCCGCAGCTTGGTCTCGAACACCCGATGGTAGTCCCGCCCTCGTGCGTAGCGAGCCACCCGGCCGCGGGCTACACCATCCTCCGGTTCCGGGCTGTCCGAGTGCTCGCCGCCGTACGGCAGCGCTAGCAGGATGACGCTGCGCGCGCCCGCCAGGAATCGCCCTGGGTCCGTCGCGCGCGTCAGCCAGTCGTCGGTCATCCAGCCCATGCCCTCAAGCCGACCGCCGTTTCGCGCCGCGAGCGCAGCGCCCCGCGCCTCGCTCAGCACCGCCGCGCTGGCCACCCGAACAAGCGGAAACGCCTCAGCCGCGCACAACCCAAGAATCCGCTCCCGGACCGAATCCGCAGCCTCAGGCCTGCCCGTTGGCGGTGAATCCGTCGATTGTGGCATCGGCATACCCACAGCCTAGCCTACCGCCACTGCCTTACGCTGACGGCGCTGTTCCGAACAGGTTTGACGATAACCCAACGCCATTGTTAAAGTTGGCGCGAACATGCGTTCGAAAGGTGCTCCCGCACATGAAAGAACTCTCCGGCAAGCAGGGTCAAATTCTCGACTTCCTTCGTACCTTCATCGAAGAGAAGGATTACCCGCCCAGCATCCGCGATATCCAGGATGGCTGTGCCATCAGCAGCACTTCGGTCGTTGATTACAACCTGCGCAAGCTAGAAGAGAAAAGCTACATCCGAAGGGATCGCGAAGTCTCGCGAGGCATCGAAATCCTCGGCAGCAGGGGCCGCCGCCCACGCATCGTCGAAATCCCCGTGCTTGGCTCCATCGCCGCGGGCCAGCCTATTCCCGTCCCTACCAGCGAACGGTGGGGCAACGATAGCGAGGATACTGTTGCCGTCACCGAAGACATGGTGCGCGGCCGGCAGAACGTTTTCGCCCTGCGTGTCAAAGGCACGTCGATGATCGACGACCTGATCGACGACGGAGACATCGTCTTCCTCGAGCCCGCCCGCTCAGCGAACGACGGTGAGAAAGTGGCCGTCTGGCTGAAGGACCGCGGCGAAGTGACGCTCAAGCGTATTTACCGTGAGGGCGACCGTGTGCGATTGCAGCCCGCGAACAGTACGATGAAGCCCATCTACACAACCGCGGACAACGTAGAGATACAGGGGCGCTTCATCTCCTCGTTCCGCCCAATGGACTGAAATCTCGCATCGGAGAACTCAACGGGGCCGCACAGGCCCCGTTTTCATCCCATGACTGACCCGATCATCAGCGTGCGCGACCTCACCATTCGCTACCGGACGAAAGAATCGACTGTGTACGCGGTGGAAGGCGCCTCTTTCGACCTCTACCCGGGACAGGTGCTGACGCTCGTCGGTGAAAGCGGCTCCGGTAAAACCACGGCGGGGATGTCGATTCTGAAGCTCCTCCCTCAGACTGCGGAGGTCGTGAGCGGCGAAGTGACTTTCGAAGGCACTAACCTGCTCGCCATGGAAGACCGCCAGCTGCGGCCACTTCGCGGGCGGCGCATCGCAATGATCTTCCAGGACCCGGTGGCGGGCTTGAACCCCGTGCTCAGCATCGGTTCGCAGGTCGCCGAAATGCTCACCAGCCACCTTCAAATCAGCAAGAAAGACGCCAAAAAGCGCGCCCTCGAAATCCTCCGCGAAGTTGGCCTTTCGGACCCGGACCGTGTGGCCAAGTCGTACCCCTTTCAGCTTTCCGGTGGGATGTGCCAGCGCGTGATGATCGGCATCGCCACCGCCCTCAACCCAGAAGTGATCATTGCTGACGAGCCAACAAGCGCCCTGGACGTCACCATCCAGGCGCAGATCCTCCATCAACTGGATCAACTGCGAAAGACTCGCGGAACCGCCATCCTCTTAATTACGCACGATTTCGGCGTGGTAGCCCAGATGGCCGACGAAGTGGCCGTCATGTACGCCGGACGCGTGGTCGAGACTGGACACGTGATGGAGATGTTGAAAGCACCGCTGCATCCTTACACCCACGGCCTGCTTGCTACACTTCCGCGCGTCGATGGCGTGAACGGTCATCTGCGCCAGATCCCTGGCCACCCGCCGGAACTCTTCGAGCCTTCCGAGCATTGCCCCTTCTTGCCGCGTTGCTCCAAAGTCATGAGCGCATGCCGTGCTGGCCCCCCGCCCGGCCTCGAGAGCTCAGAAGAGCGGCGCCACCCGGTCGCCTGTTACAACCCGATCTGGCAGGCCGAAGGCTAGTGCCGGGTGGCAATGGGACGCGGCGGCGCTTCAGCGATGAGCCCCGTGAGGCGCATCATCATTAGTTCGAAAGCTACCTCTTCGCGCTGCTCGCCAGACTTGAACGCGCGCTCCGATTCCACGATCGCGGCGTACGCCCTCCGCAGGCCATCGTGGCCTAGCTTCTTCGCCCTTCGTATCGCTTCGTCGCGCAGGCCAGGGAACTTCCCGGCGTTCCCTAATGCCGCGGCGATCTCGGAATCTGGCGCGCGATCGTCCAGAAGGTCGAGGATCGTCGCGGTCTGCCGGTAGCCGGTGAGGACCGATGCCAGTAGGCCCTGGTATTCCGCGCCATCGCGCAGCAACCAGACCAACCGCTCCATCGCCGTCGGCAGCTTCCCGTCCCGCAACGCGTCGACGAACGCGAAGGTGTTGGTCTCTCGTTCTCCCGCACAGATGCGATTCACTTCCGCTACGCCCACCGACGCTCCGCTGGCCCACAGGGCGAGCTTGTCCAGCTCATTGGCAATTGCCAGCGTGTCCGATTGCAGGAGGTTCGCGAGCAGCTGCGCGGGGTCCGATTCCGCGAGCGTTTCCTCGCCTTGCTGCCGTTCATCGGCCCGTGCCTGGCCCATTCGAAAGGTGATTCCGCGAGCCTTCGCTTCGTTCCGGATGTAATTCACCAGGTCGCCGCGCTCCAGCTTCTTAAAAGCCACAGTCTCCACATCCGGCAGAGCCTTGAGCGCCTTGAGCATCGCGTTGTTTGCGAATGCGCGCGCATCGTCCGAAACTCCCGTGAAAACTAGGATGGTGGTCTCGGGCAGTCCCCCTTTGAGCGACGTAATCAGGGGGTCGAAGGCGCCGAGGGTACGCGTTTGGCGTTGCTCTCCGCCCGCCGATGGCGGCCCGCCGCGTGTTTCGAACCGTTCGAAAAAGTGCTCCACAACGATCAGCCGCTTCGGCGCGAGGAACGGAACAGACATCGCTGGCCCTAGGATCTCGTCTGCCTTCACGCTCCGTCCATCGAGCTCCGTCAGGTTCGTGATCAGCATGCCGCTACCGCCGTCCGCGAGGTCGCGCAGTTCATGGATGCGCTTGCGGATGGCAAGTTCGTCTGCGCCGTAGAGGAGCACGATCACGCCGTTACGGTACAGGAGGCAGGGTGGAAGGGGGAGTGCGCGACGGGTCAGTCGCTGAGGAAACAGGACTGGATAGCGGCCGCGATTTCCGAGGATCCGGTCAGTTCGCCGATCGCCTCCGCCGGCGCCTGACCGCGAATGAACTGGAAGAATCCGGCGGTGTTCGTTCGAAGGTGGATGTCTGTCGTTTCCGCTCGTTGGCGCTTGGGGTGGATATGGCCGTCGTGGATGTCCAGCGTCCACGATTTGCACTGCTCGCTGTCCGAAATCTCGACCGACATGCTCGCCACCATGCCGTCCGCAAGTTCCGGGTGGAATGAAAATGCTGGCACTACGCGCATCGCAAAGTCCGTCGAGACCTCATGACCGATGTTTTCCAGCTTGAATCCCTCGGTGTGGTGGCGGCCCCATTCAACCAGCGCGCTCAGGATTGGACGGACGGACCAGCCCTTGTCGGTCAGCGTGTATTCCACGCGCGGCGGCAGTTCCTTGTAGTAGTTGCGATCCACCAGGCCTTCCGTCTCAAGCCGTTTGAGGCGGTCTGAAAGGACATTCGGGGACATTCCGGCGCAGCTTTCGAGGATGTCGTTGTAGCGATTGAGGCCCGCCATCAGGTCGCGCAGGATCAGGAGCGTCCACCGGTCACCCAGGACGTCGAGCGTTTGGGCGATGACACAGGGGTGGTTGTAGGTCTTTCGCGCTCCGTCCGTCTCTGCGGTCCGATGGGCCATAAGGTTGCTCCGTGGGGTTTTCGTAAAGATTTATGCCTTTGATAGCCCTAAGGCTATTGACTTCATAGTAGCAGATGCTATTCTTCGTCCTACACCGGCACTACCAAATCGATAGTGCTAGGAGTCCATACGAAACAAGCGTAGCCGACTCGCGAAGAGCGAGTCAACCAAGGAGGCACACGCCATGGCAACCGCCACCAACACCCTGCCCAAAGCAGACCACTTTCACCGCTGGCGTCTCGATGAGCCGAATGGCCCAGTGAGCTCCGGCGTCTGCAAGGTCTGCGGCACCACCAAACAGTTCAAAAACTGGCTCCAGGACGGCGACTTCATCACCAACGAAGAGCACCGTTCAGCGGCTGCCTGACCCTCAACTCTTCTCTTCAGGAAAGCGACCCTCTCCCCCTCCCAGAACCACAAAGGCCGTCCCGCTATGCCGGGGCGGCTTTTTTCGTGGGAGCCCAGGCGAAGCTGACCCGCCCCGCCGCACGGCCTACACTGGTACTTAATGCCAGCCGAACCACCCGCAGGCCGCGCGGCCGATATCCTCCTCGAAGCGCCCCTCACGAGGCATTCCGAAGTCGTACCGGCCGTCGAAGACCGCTCATACCTGCTCTTCATCGGCGGCGCCATGCTGATGGCGATTGGCGGAGGCTTCGTGCTCGCCGTGCTGCTTTCGCTAGCCGAAGCGGGCAGCCTCGGCCTCGAAGATCGTGTGCCGTGGCTCATCCAGGCGCATGGTTGGGCGCAGGTGCAGGGCTGGGCCGGGCTTTTTGTGGCCGGCATGGGCCTCCGCCTGCTTCCCCGTTTTGTTGGCCGCAAGCCGATAGCCCGCAGGCTCTCCGCGCCGGTGTTTGCGCTGCTGTTCAGCGGCGTCGTCCTGCGCACATTCGCCCAATCTCACCGTCCGGGAAGTATCACCGATGCCACGTTCCTGGTGGGCCAGTTGCTCGCCGCTGCCGGAGTGGCCAGCTTCGCCACGCTCGTCGGATGGACCTTGCTCCGCGGCCGCCGCGTCGCAGAACCGTGGCGCTGGTTCGCCTTCGCTGGCTCAAGTTGGTGGGCGATCTGGGCGACGCTAATCCTCCGCCAGGGCGTTACCGGCGCAGACACCCACGCTTACGTCATCGCCGCCACCGATGATGCGACTTCCTGGGCGGTGCTGTTGGCCTGCATCGGCAACTTCATTTGGGCCGTCCAGAGCCGCTCCGTACCGGTCTTTTTCGGGCGCAAGACGCCCACCCTGCGTCGCGCCTTCGCGCCCGGGATTGCCTTGAACGCCGGCGCGCTGCTTATTCTCGTCTCCCCCTGGTTCACCGACTTCGACCAGCGTCGGCGCATTGCTGGCGTCGGATTCGTACTAGCGGGCCTCGCCCTGCTTGCCCTTCCGCCCTTGGCTGGCGCGGTTCGCGGCGAAGCGAAACGCCTACGCCCGCGAGCGCGGTCGGCGGCAAAGTACGTGCTCTGGGGCAACCGCTTTGCCATGCTTGCCGGGGCGCTCCTGGTCTGCGCCGGGACGTCGGCGCTCTTTTTCGACGGCGAGCGTTCCGTCGCTCTTCGCGATGCTGCACGCCACGCTTACGGCCTGGGCCTCATCACCCTGCTGATCGTGGGAATGGCCCAACTGGTGGCGCCGTTCTTTGCCCTGCGCAGACTTGATGCCAGCGGAACCTCGTTGCTTGACCGGGCCGTCTGGTGGTGCCTCATCTCTGCCGTGGCCCTCCGGGTGGGCACGGGCCTCACCGCCGATGATTGGGCGGGCACCGCGCGACTCCATACCTCAGCACTCGCGGGCACTCTCGGCTGGCTTGGCCTGGTGCTGTTCGCCGCCACTGTGATCCACGCGGTACGCAGCGAGCCTCGGCTCAAAGCGCAGCTCGCCGCCACCGCCGATGCTGCCCGCTCGGGTCATCGCTAAGATTCGCTACCTCTCCGCTGGCGCGATGATCGCGAAGGCCCAGCCCGAATGCGACTGCGGCGGCGATCGGCCCCGCAACCAGGTGCGAGAGCAGCGGCGAGAACGATTCAGCAGCCGGGATCTTCACGCCTTCGGCAAACACCTGGGCCACGCCTGGCACTTCCCCCCCGAGCAGCCAGTAGCGAACTGCCGGCATCTCGAGCGCGTTCCGCACCCACTGCGACCGCGTCCCACGCACGGTGCTCACCACCAGCCGCCCTTCGAGCAGAACCCCAACCAGCGGCGTCCTGCGCAGCGTTTTCGATTTGCGACCGATCGTTTCGAGGACTACCAACCCGGCTGGCGTCAGCCCGGGCGACCCAACGCCTGCCCGTACCCACGGCTCAACAACAGCGTTCAGGTTGCGGAAGAATTCGGCTTCGAGTTCGCGGGCGGTGGTGGTCACTCGCTGAGTATCGGTGCTAAAGGCCCGCCAGTGCCATCAAGTCCCGCGCAAGCGCCTGGCCAAGCCCTGCGCCTGTATCCGCCGAACCAGCCATCTTCGAGCGGAAAATGCGCTCGCCGTACGCGATCAGCCCATGCAGCTTCAGCGTGGAACCGAAGTGCTCCGCATAGGCGCCAGCGGGGAAGCTACAGCCCCCGTCGATCGTCGCCAGGAACATGCGCTCCGCCGTCACCGTCTGGCGCAGCACGGGGTCATCCAGCGCTTCCAACAATCGCCGCACCGGTGCGTCATCCGAGCGGCACTCGACCGCCAGTACGCCCTGGGCAGGCGCCGGAAGCATCTCCTCAAACCCAAAGACATGCGTCGCGCGCTGTTCAAGGCCGAGTCGTTTGAGCCCCGCGAGCGCCAGCACGGTCGCGTCGTACTCGCCGCCGTCTACCTTGCCGATGCGCGTATCCACGTTCCCCCGAATCGGCACGATCTCTACGTCCGGCCGGATGGCGCGCAACTGCGCGGTGCGGCGCGCGCTGCTCGTGCCCACTCGCGCTCCCGCTGGCAGCCCGCGAAAAGACATCCGGTTGCGGCTCACCAGCGCGTCGCGCGGGTCTTCGCGCAAAGGCACGGCGGCGATCACCAGGCCGGCAGGACGCTTCGTCGGCAGGTCCTTGTAGCTGTGCACCGCGATGTCAACGTCCCCCCGCGACAGCGCATCCTGGAGTGCGCTGGTAAACCACCCGATGCCCTCGCCCGAACTCAACGAAGACGCCTGGTCGCGATCGCCCGCCGTCTGAATCTCGACGAGCTCGACCTGAGCGTCGGGCTGCTTCGAACGGAGCAGCGCCGCCACCAGTTCAGTCTGCGCGAGCGCTAGCTGACTGCCCCGCGTTCCCAAACGAAGCACCGTCATGGGGTAACCGCTTCGCGGAACGCCTCGTGCGCCGCCCGCACCGTTTCGTCGATCACCGCCTCAGTATGCGCCGCGGAAACGAACATCGTCTCGAACTGCGACGGCGGCAGCAGGATTCCGCGCTTGAGCATTGCGCCGTGGAAGCGCGCAAACATCGCCGTATCCGATTCGCGCGCCTCGGTGTAGCTCGTCGGTGATGTGGCACGGAAGAACACGGTGAGCATCGAACCTACTCGCGTGACGCTTGCCGGCGTCTCGGCACGTTTGATCGCCGCGCGGAGGCCATTCTCCAGGTGCCCGGCGAGTTGCTGCGCGCGCTGGTGCGCACGCCCATCCACCAGCGCGTCGAGCATCGCTACGCCGGCTGCCATCACCAGCGGGTTCCCGCTCAAAGTGCCTGCCTGGTACACCGGTCCCTCGGGCGCGATCAGCGACATCAACTGCGCCGACGCTCCGAACGCTCCAACCGGTAGCCCGCCGCCAATGATTTTGCCCAGGCAGATGATGTCAGCGTCCGGCAGCAGTCCGGAAAGCCCGTAGCGAAGCCGGAAGCCGGTAATCACTTCGTCGGCGATGAGCAGCGCCCCATGCCTACGCGGTGCTGCCTGGAGCGCTGCGAGAAAGGCCGGGTCTGGCTCGACCAACCCCATGTTCCCTGCAACCGGCTCCACGACCACTGCAGCCGTGTCGGTCGGATGCTCGCCAAACCATGCCTCGAGCGCCGCCACGTCGTTGTACGGCAGCACGGCGGTCAGCGCCGCGATCGCTCCCGGCACCCCGGCCGAATCGCTCAGGCCCATGGTGGCCACGCCGCTTCCGGCCTTCACCAGCAGCCCATCACTGTGGCCGTGGTAGCAGCCGTCAAACTTCAAGATCACGTCCCGCCCGGTGGCTGCGCGCGCCAGCCGGATCGCCGTCATCGTCGCTTCCGTGCCCGAATTGACGAACCGCACACGCTCCAGCCCAGTGGCCTCCACGACGCGGCGGCCGAGCTCCACTTCGCCGGGAGTGAGCGACCCGAAGGCCGTGCCGTTGCCCGCGGCCTTCCGCACCGCCTCCACCACCGCCGCGGGCGCGTGCCCCAGAATCAGGGGCCCAAACGCCGCAATGTAGTCGATATATCGCCCGCCCCCGGCATCGAACACCAGCGGCCCCTCACCCCGGACGATCGGGATCGCGCCGCCGCCGACGGACCGAAACGAGCGCACGGGACTGTTCACGCCCCCCGGAAAGAGGGCGCGCGCAGCTTCGCGGACCGAGGCGTTATCCATCGCTCAAGCCTACCTGATCGCTGGTTTCGAACCGCTCGCGCAGGTACTGCTCCCGAATGGCGTTGCCCGGACGCTCGAACGCCGCCCACGGCAGTTGAACGTCCACGGGCGCGTTGGTTGGCGGCGTCGATTCCCAGAGCGCCGCATCGCGGCAGAGCGAGACCATCACGCTGCACGCCTCGGGGCAAGGAATCTCGCCCTTCCCAGCGTTTGCCCCGTGCCACACCGGCTGCTTCACGCACTGCCCGCATAACACGCTCACTGCCACATCCCGCGCCTCCGCGGACAGCGTCACCGCCCGGGCGTACCGTCCGCTCTGGCGCTCGAGCACATCCGGCAAGGGCACAACGCGCAGCGTCCCCTCCCGATGCTGGGCGACATGCAGCATCGCCAGCGGATAGACGATCTCCAGCACCTCGGCCAGCGTCAGTGAGGCGTCGTCGCAGCGCGCTCGCCAGCCCGGTTGCATATCGTTTGAACCCGGCAGGGGCCGATACCGTCTGGCCGCGTCATGCCGCACCCAATTTCGAAGCGGCTCTTCGGAGGCCTCCACCTCAATCTCGGGCGTGGCCGCCGCGGGGCCATGTACCACCGCCGCCTCCCCGTCGAATTCGATGCTGAGCTGCCCGAGTTTGAATGCCCGCTTCACCAGGCGGCCGCTTCTTGTGCCAGCTCCAGGATCACGTCCGCGACGCTCGGATGGGTGCCAACCGCTGCCGCGTAGCGCAGCCTCCGGTCCTCGCCCGCAAGCTCGCCGAGCTCCGCCGGAATCGTCTGGCCCGCGTGCCAACCGTCCGCAACGAATACGGGCACGACCACAACCTGCGGCGCGGTGGTCAGTTCGAACACTTCGTTCATTCCCGGCGACTGGTCCATGAACACCGTCACCACCTCCGCGAATCCGCCTAGCGCGCGCACGTTCTCGGTCTGCTGGTAGATGTTCGCCTGCGAGTCGCGATTCCGCTCGGTGCCGTGCCCCAACACCGCCAGCGCTGAGGCAGACGTCGCCCCAGCCTCAAGCGCGCGCTGCACGATCACCTTCGCCAGCGCCGAGTGCCCCCCGACTGGCCCTGCGTAGCGCACCGTCTTTCCGCGCACACAGCTGACGCGCGCAGTCAGGCCCATCTCCCTCGGAATCACTTCGCTCGTGAAGTACCCGGTAGACATGAATACCGGTACTACAGTCACCACATCCGAAGCGCAGCCATCCAGCGCCCGCGAAAGCGATGGCTCCTCCTTCCAGAACGCCGTCTGCACTTCGTCGAACTGCCTGCGTTCGCGAATCGTCCGAGCATGGGCGTACACCGGCGCGCTGGAATCTGCGTTCAGGTGCGAACCGTGACCCACCAGGAGAAGCGAGCCGCTCATTCTCCGTCCTTCGCGGCAGTGGCGCGCCCAGGCCGCTTTTCGCGTTCGGAGCGGGCGATGTGCACGGTGCGCGCCCATTCTGGCCCGATTGCAGCAGCAATCCGCGTGCGAATCGCTGCTGCCAAAGCCGGTGAGGCGCCGCCCGTGGATACTGCCACCGCGAGATCGCCATCGCGCAGCGTGGCCGGTGTGAAAAACGTGCTCTCCGCTTGGCGGTCCGCCACCACTACGGGGATGCGCGCCGCCCGAGCGAGCTGCCCGACCTGGCGGTTCACTTCGCGGGAATCCGTGCACGCGAACACCAGCGAGTAAAGCGCCGATGTAGGCAAGTCCGCCGCAGCGAACTCGCGCTCCAGCACCGTGACCCACGGCAACACGCGGATCGCATCGTCGGTTACCGGCGAAATGACGACAATCTGGAACTCCGCTTCCGCCAACGATTTCGCTTTCCGCGCGGCCACTTTCCCGCCGCCGACGATCAACGCCGGGCCGGATTCCGGCCGAAGGTCGATCATCATTCCCATGCAAGCACCTTCTGTATGGCTTCGACCAGCGAATCGAGTGCTGGCTGCTGGGCCTGTACGTCCACCCGCCCGAACCCCGCCCGCACAGACTCGCTCGTCTGTTCCCCAATCGATACGAGCTTCACCGCGGGGGACAGCTTCGCTTCGCCAAGCGCCTCCGCCAGATTGCGCGCCGCAGAGGCACTCGTGAACGTGATGGCGTCCGCGCTCAACACCTGGCGGCGCCGCTCCTCGTCGAGCACTTCGGCGAGCGTCTCGTACGCCACCACTTGCTCGATGTGGGCGCCCCGTTTACGAAGCCCTTGGGCGAGGCGGTCGTCCGTGAGATTCGAAACGGGCAGAAAAATGCGCGCGCCCGAGACGCTTGGAAGGGTCTTCGCCAGCGACTCCGAAGTAGCGCGCTCCGGCTGAAAGTCAGGCGTTACGCCATGTTGCACGAGCCGCACCGCCGTCGCCTCGCCCACCGCGGCGACCCGGGTGGTGCTCAGCGCGCGCGTGTCACGCCCGCCCAACGCGAGAGCCGCGAAGAAGGCGTCAACACCGTTCTGGCTCGTGAAAACGATCCAATCCCAGCGGGATGACACCCGCTCGTCGTTCGGAATGTCGTCGAGCCGAAGTTTCACGCGAAGTACCGGCGCCTCGATGACATACGCTCCCAGACCTTCGAACCGCGCGACCAAGTCGCTGCTTTGCGCCCGCGCACGCGTCACCACAATGCGCCTCCCCGCCAGCGGTCCAGGTTCGAACCACGCCAACTCGTCGGCCAGGGCGGCGACCGGCCCAACAACCGTTACCACTGGTGATTCCAGGCCAGCGTCGGTCGCCAGCCCCGCGATCGTCGCCAGAGCGCCGCGCAGCACGCGCTGGTCGGCGCGGGTGCCCCAGCGAATGCACGCCACGGGGGTTTCCGCCATCTTCCCGGCGGCTCGCAGTCGCTCCATGTTGTCCGCTAACGAACTGACGCCCATCAGGATTAGCAGCGTGTCCGCCCGCGCAGCAGCGTCCCAATCTATTGTGTCGCCGCCCGTCCCGGCATCGTTACCGGTGATCACGAGGAAGTTCGAAGCCATCCCGCGATGTGTGGCCGGGATGCCCGCGTAAGCCGGCGCCGCCAGGGCGGAAGAAATGCCTGGCACGATCGTAAAGCGCACGCCCCCCGCCCGGCAGGCCTGCGCCTCTTCGCCTCCGCGCCCAAAGACAAACGGGTCGCCGCCCTTCAGTCGGACGACCGATCTCCCCGCTCGCGCCTGCTCAACCAGCGCCGCGTTGATCTCGTCCTGGCCCATCTGGTGCCGCCCCGAGCGTTTGCCTACGTAGACAAGCTCAGCTTCCGCCTGGACCTCCCGCAACAAGGACGGCGACGCCAGCGCGTCGTAGAGGATGACATCCGCGGCAGCCAGCGCGCGTGCCCCGGCAACCGTCAATAAGCCTGGGTCCCCAGGGCCGGCGCCAACGATCCAAACGTGTCCTTCAGGCGGCATTTGGTACTCATTGTGGCACGGGCGAGGCAGGATGGATGCGCGCTCCGTATACTTCGCTGAATGGAAACCAAAGTGCCCGCGGGCATCGACTACGAAGGCGTCTCGAAGTATTTCGCCGAGCACGTACCCGGCGGGGCGGCTCCGCTCGCGATCTCGCTCATCAGCGGCGGCCGCTCCAACCTCACTTATAAGGTCTCCTCACCCGAAACCTCGTGGGTGTTGCGCCGCCCGCCGCTTGGTCATGTGCTGCCCACCGCGCACGACATGGCGCGCGAATATCGCATCCTCTCAGCCCTTGCCGGCACGGACGTCCCGGCCCCGTGCACGATCGCCCTCTGCGAGGATTCGAGCGTGAACAGCGCGCCGTTCTACGTGATGGAGTACCGCGAAGGCGTGATCATCGCCGAGTCCATCCCCGACGGTTACGCGACAACGCCCGAGGAACGCGCGGCCATGTGCCGGGGCTTGGTCGAAACGCTCGTCAAGCTGCACGCCGTGGACTACAACGCCGTTGGTCTCAGCGATTTCGGCAGGCCCGAAGGCTATCTAGAGCGCCAGGTGCGCCGCTGGAGCGAACAGTGGACGCGCTCCGAGACCCGCCCGATCCCCGAGATCCAGGAAGTGATCCGTCGTCTCAAAAACTCGATCCCGGTCTCGCCTGCGCCGAGCATCGTCCACGGTGACTACCGCCTAGGGAACATGATGCTCGCCGCCGATGACCCTGGTCGCGTTGTCGCCGTACTCGATTGGGAGATGTGTACCCTCGGCGATCCGCTCTCAGACCTCGGCTACACGCTCGGTTACTGGGGCGAGCCCAGCGATGACCCGGCTTACAACCTCGCCCGGCCCACCTCGTCAGTGACCATCGCGCCCGGATTCTTCACCCGCGCTGAACTTGTCCAGTACTACGGCAATATGAGCGGCCGGGATGTGAGCAATATCGAATTCTATCAGGTGCTCGCCTTCTACAAGTTGGCCGTCATCACCGAGGGAATTCACGCCCGTTTCCTCGCCGGCGAGACGGTCGGCGAAGGGTTCGAAGGCTACGGCGAACGCACCGAAAATCTCGTCCGCTTCGCCCTCCAGACAGCGGACGCTGCGGCGGACCCGAGGCTCCGCGGGGTCATATGACCAATGAAAGCTCCTACGATAGCCGCCACGACCTGCTCTACCTCGAAGTGGACGACACCTGCCAAGACCGTGCGCAACGACGACCTGAGCGAGAGCATCGTGCTTGATGTCGATGAAGCCGGCCGTGTGGCAGGCATCGGGATCCTTGGCGCGTCGCACCTCGTCAACCTCGCAAGGTTGCTTCCGGTGGAATACTCAACCGCGGGTTAAGCTGTCCAGCACAACCCCCTTCAGGAGTATCCAGTGCAGATCGGCGTCGTCTTCCCCCAATCCGAAATCGGTGACGATCCTTCCGTCATCCGCGACTTTGCCCAGGCCGCCGAGGAGCTCGGCTACTCGCATCTCTTGGCCTACGATCATGTGCTCGGCGCGCACCCAGACCGTGAGCCGCGCCTCACCGGGCCGTACACCCACGAAACCTCGTTCCACGAGCCGTTCGTGCTCTTCGGCTACCTCGCCGGGCTGACCAAAACGCTCGGCCTCGTGACCGGCATCATCATTCTCCCTCAGCGCCAGACAGCGCTCGTCGCCAAGCAGGCGGCGGAGGTCGACATTCTCTCTGGCGGCCGGTTGCGTCTGGGCATCGGCACGGGGTGGAACTATGTGGAGTACGACGCGCTGGGCGAAGACTTCCACAACCGCGGCAAGCGCCAGGAAGAACAGGTCGAAGTCCTTCGCAAGCTATGGAGCGAGCCGCTCGTCGATTACACCGGTCAGTGGCACCGTATCGACCGCGCCAGCATCAAGCCCTTGCCTGGCCGCCAGATCCCGATCTGGTTCGGCGGCTCCGATGAGCGTGTGATGAAGCGCGCAGCCCGCGTCGGCGATGGCATGATCCCGCAGTTCGCCCCGAACGACGCGGGCAAAGCAGCGCTCGCCCGCCTCGACGAATATCTCGCCGAAAACGGCCGCGACCGCTCCACCTTTGGCATCGAGGCGCAGGTCGCGCTCGGTGCAGGCGAAGAGAAGTGGGCAGCGCACGCCAACTCCTGGCGTGACCTTGGCGCGAATTACATCTGCGTGCGCACCATGAACGCGGGTCTCACCAGCCCGCAGGACCATATCGACGCGATCAAGCGCTACAAGGCCGAAGTCGGCTAATCCGCCTAAGTGCGAGGTGTGGGGTCGCCGCGCCGCACTGGCTTGTGGCCCCACAGGCTGCCAGATTCGTACTGTTCTACCTGCCAGGTGCAGTCGTCTACCTCGCGCGCGCCCCAGCCGTACTCAACGCCAAAGCCAGACGGGTTGGCCATGTAGAACGAGACCATTTCGTCGTTGCTGTGGCGGCCCATGGTCACCAACAGTGGCGCAACGCCCTCCTGCACCGAATCGTACGTCCGGCCCACGTCATTGATCGATTCGCGTTGCAGCATGAAGTGGTTGATGCGCTTGCGTGGGTTGGCCAACTGCACGAAGGCAATGCTGTGGTGGCGCGAGTTGCAATGCAGGAACCCCAGCGAGCCGATCCGTGCGCCTGTCACATAGTCGCTGACTTTCATGCCCAGCATCGACGTGTAAAAATCCATCGCCCGCGCCAGATCGGAAGCAGCCAGCACAAGGTGGCCAAGCCCTTGCGAGCCGGCCACAAAGCCGCCTTCGCCCCCAGCTGCTCCGGACCCCATCTCCGGACCGTGGAACACTTCAACCGCGTGCCCATCAGGGTCTTCAAACGCAATAAGCCCGGAGACATGGCGCCGCTCATTCATCTCTCGTGACCCGCGGCTAACGACCACGCCTCCGCTTTCGAGCCGCGCGGCTATCGCTTCCATCTCGGTAGCGCCATCCGTCTGCCAACCAACGTACGCGACGTCGTCGCGGTCTTCCTCGTGCAGCGTGAAGAGGTTGTGATGGGCGTCCATGCCCAGCAACAGGTCGCCGTCCGCGCGCCCTTCGACGGCCCGCAGGCCCAACACAGTTTCCGCGTAGCCGCGCCACGCGTCGACATCTTTTACGCCTAAGCCCAGGTAGCCTAGCTGACTGACTGGGGTCATCGAACTCACCCATGGCCGAGAATGCCGCTACTTTACATTGCCGACTGGTGAAATTGTCGTTCGCGAATGCCGAAATTGGGGCAGAGCAGCCGGTTGGCTGCCATGCGCTGCATTGCCCGCCGCCGACGATGCGCATGCCGCAAAGGGCAGGATCATCCCTGCCCCCATAGGCGCCGAAGCTCTTCCTTTAGACGACTGCTGGCTCGGCGGGCTGGCGGAGACGGCCCGCCGCGGCTTCCATGCCGGCGTAGAGCTTGTCAACTTCGGCCTGCGAGAAGGCGGCCTCGAGGGCCGGCACGAAAACCTCCTCTTCTTTCGCGAAGTGCGAGCCGACCAGCGCGTAGAGCCCGAAGAGCAACCGCCGGGCGTCCGTGATCTGCGCGGTGGAGGGTCCCGAAGCGGGGATGGCGTTCATCAGCGCCGCCAGTTCCTCCGTCAGGGTGTTTACTTCGATATGCTCACGGGCCATGGTTGCAGTGGCGCCGGGCGCCTTCATGGCAATCTCTACGGCCGGGTAAAGCACTTCATCCTCGGCCTTTGCGTGGATGATCAGATGGTCGGCGAGGAACTCGACGTTCGGGGCGATCAACTCGCGCAAAAGGCGCGCGTTGTTGCCCGTGATCTTTTCGGCGGTGGTGCGCAGTTGGCCTACGTGCGGGAAGAGTTCTGCATGTTCGTCTTGCAGGGCTTGCATTTTGCTGGGCATCGGTCCCTCCTGGAACTTCTGTTTACTCAACTATCTGCCTCAGGTACCGACCCTGCTTTGATTTAAGTCACATCGCCAGGGGCATGAGAATCGGGAATCGCGGCCGGTCCAGGCCCTGACAATCCTCGCAGCGCGCGGCCATCATGTAGACTCGCCTACGCACCTGACGCCGAGGTTACCGATGACCGTTCACGCTTTTCCCGATGGGTTTCAATGGGGCACCGCTACCGCCGCCTACCAGATTGAAGGGGCCCACAACGAAGATGACCGCGGCCTTTCCATTTGGGACACGTTCACCCACCAACCGGGCAAGATCTACGGAGGCCAGAACGGCGATGTAGCCTGCGACCACTACCACCGCATGGAGCAGGATGTGGCGCTGATGGCCGAACTCGGCCATCAGACCTACCGCTTCTCGGTATCGTGGTCACGCGTCATCCCCTTCGGCTCGGGCGCCGTCAACGAAAAGGGCCTGCAGTTCTACGATTGGCTCGTCGATACCCTCCTGCGCTACAACATCCAACCCGCCGTAACGCTTTACCACTGGGACCTTCCCCAGGCCCTCCAGGATCTCGGCGGCTGGGCGAATCGCGGCATCACGGACGCCTTCGCCGAGTACGCCAAGCTCATGTTCCAACGCCTCGGCGACCGCGTTTCCCGCTGGATCACGCTCAACGAGCCGATCATCTTCACCGAGATGGGCCATCGCACTGGCGTGATGGCTCCCGGTATCCGGGACCTCCCTATCACGGCGCGCACTATCCATCATGCGCTGCTCGCCCATGGCAAAGCCGTCCAGGCATTCCGCGCCAGCGGCGTAAACGGCGAAATCGGCATCACCAACGCCAACACCAGCTACGAACCCGCCGACGACAGCCCCGAGACCCTAAAAGCTACCGAACTCGCCCGCGATTTCGATTCGCGCCTCTTTCACGGTCCGGTCTACGGCAAGGGCTACCCCGAATCTGTCGTCCGCTACTACGAATCGAAGGGCGCGCCCTTCCCGGTAGAGCCAGGCGACATGGAGATCATCGCTTCGCCGACGGATTTCCTTGGCGTCAATCTCTATTCGCGCATGCGCGTCGAACCGGATTCGGACCGTGGGCTCGGCTTTCGCGCCGCTCGCCCCACACTCCCGCTCTTGCCGATGGGCTACGAGGCCGCCCCGCACTCCCTCGGCGACTACGTCCGCTGGGTCTCGAAGGAATACGGCCGTCCCACGATCTACATCACCGAAAACGGCGTGAACGACAACGCGGAGCTCGAGAACGGCGTAATCGACGACCACGTCCGCATGGACCTCTTGCGTCGCTTCCTTGCCGGCCTCCAGGGTGCCATCCAGGATGGCGCCGATGTCCGCGCCTACTATCTCTGGTCGTTCTGCGACAACTTCGAATGGGCATTCGGCTACAGCAAACGTTTCGGCATCGTCCACACCGATTTCGCAACGCTCGAACGGACGCCCAAGAAGAGTGCTTACATGTACTCGGAGATCATTCGCAACAACGCCGTCGACGCCTGAGCCACTCGCCGAGTGGCGTGCTACTTCGCCGCGCGCGCCCGCCGAATCTGATCGGCGTGGTCGTGTGCGTGGCGTGCGTAGATCTCCAGCCACGTCTCGATGGAATACGGTCCGCTCTCAGAGTGCGTCCCAGCTCGCAGCCAATCGTCGTCCGAGATCCCGTCCACAACTTCGGCGCTCGTTAGCCGCGCCAAGCGGAAGGCTTCCAGGGAGCCTACAATCGGCCGCCTGTCGTAGCGCAATTTCCGCCGCCACAGGTCTTCGTCATAAGCCGTAATTTCCGGCGCCTCTTCGGCCAGAAGCCGCCGGACGCGCAATGCGCTCGTCATCTCGCTATCCGCCAGGTGGTGCACCG
>JBBQGT010000053.1:0-21184 GCA_038323265.1 Tepidiformales bacterium | reverse complement strand
ATGATCACTTCGACCGTGCGCTAGTCCCAGATGGTGTAGTCGAATGGGTTGGGGCCGCTGCCGCGCAACCGGCCGATGCTTTGCAGTTGGGCGGCGAGGCGTTCGCGCGCAAGAGCTGGGTTCGTGACCGTTGCCATCGCTGCGAATTGTAGGCCAGAGCGAAGCGCCGGGCCAATTCCGACGCTTCTTCCTAGGCGGCGCGCGAATTGTCGATCTCGTAGGCGAGGTCTCCGAGGCTGAGGAGGGCGCCTACTACTTCGTCCGGGTTGCGGTCTCGAACGGCGCGTACGTCGTCGAAGAAGGCGGCAACGCGCTCGCTGCCGGTTGGGCCGTAGAACACCTCGGGGCGAATGACGCCGAGGGAGTTACTGCAAAGCACGGTGCCTTCGCTATCGCGGCAGGCGAGCGCGAAGGCGACCTGATCGATGCCGTGCGGCCGGCGCATTTCGCCCATAGAACGGCGGACCCAGTCAACGATTTCTTCGACGAGCGCCGGCGATGCGAGTTCGGCAGGATCGGACAGCGGCCAGGACGCTTCGTGGACGCCGACGCCGCGCCGAATGAGCTGTTCGACGCGACGATGAGGTGACGGTCTGCGGAGGAATCCCATACCACGTTTGTCGGCGGGGGCGGCCCGCGGCTTGGTGGACATTGGGGTGGAAGCGGCGTAGCCAGCTTGACCGTCGGTGGCCGCGGCGCGAGCCACGCCCTACACTCGCGAGTGCATGGACAACGACTTCAACATCGATTTGGTGGACATCGCCTCCACGGTCGGTGCCAACGACGTGATCACCATTCGCTTCGTGGCCGTCGGTCAGCGGCTGCTCCTGGACTTCCGCGCGACCGAGATTGACGGGCCGCTGATCAAGGTGGTTGACCCGGTGAAATCGGTGGAGGAGCGCTACCGCATGCTGAAGAAGCTGCGGCCGCGATTCTCCTCGCCAGAGCGGATCGTTTCTATCTGGTGGTCGCGGTTCGCCTATTCGCTGGAATCGACAGGAATCTGGGCGGCGGTAATGGAACGCGTCACTGAGAGTGGGCACGTGGATGCGGTGCGTTCGGCCGAAGAGACGCTTTCCGAACTGCTCAAGCTGGAGCGCATGCAACAGCGCGACGCGGTGCGAGGCGACGGCTTTAAGACGTTGTGGAGCGCCACACCCTCGAGACGATAGCCCCCTGGAACGCGCGGACTTTCGAAAGTTGGTTCATGAAGCGGTGGCGCTAATCCCGCGCGAACTGCTGGAGCGCGTGCACAACGTGGATATCGTGATCGAAACGCGGCCCACGGCACGCGAACGGAAGGCGGCGGGGATCGGGCCCGGGCGACTGCTCCTGGGCTTGTATCACGGCATCCCGCTGACTGCGCGGGGTGAGAACTACAACCTCGTTCTGCCGGACAAGATCTCTATCTACCAGGAGCCGATCGAGACGATCTGCGCGAACGACGACGAGGTCCGCGAACAGGTGCACAAGACCGTCTTGCACGAAATCGGACATTACTTCGGCATTGATGACGAACGCCTGCACGAGCTAGGGATGGGGTAAGGAAGGGGCCACGGAGTGGTGGTTATTCGTTGACCCAAGGCTCGCGGGCTGCCTAGGGTGGGTGAAATGCAGCGCACCGTAGAAGAGTGGCGACGCCCCGCCGCACCCGCCCTCCGGCGCTCCGCCGCTCGCGTTTACCACCGTTCGCGGTCGGAACGCGTGGTGTTCGTGATCGCCATGGTTGCCTTATTGGTGGCGTCGACTTACAGCTCGTTGGCGTTGCTTGGGCGGGTGACGCCGATGCTGTTCCCGGGCAGAAACTTCCTCAACATCGGCGGGATTGACCTGATCTCGTCCGTAGCTCCGGGCGTCTCGCAGCCGGGCGTCAACGACTTGCAGAACAAGCGCATCAACTTGCTGATCATGGGGCTGGATCGCCGACCAGCGGAGGGCGACGTGTCGGGCCGCACGGACTCTCTGGTGGTCGCCTCGATAGACCCGTTGACGAAGACGACGAACATGCTGAGCTTCCCGCGCGACATGTGGATCGACATTCACCCTGCGAACAACGGCCCGCTCTACCAAGACCGGATCAACGCCTCGTTCGCGGCCGGCGTGGGCACGGGCAATTCGGCGGAGCAGGGCGCCGAACAGGTGAAGCGCGACCTGAAGGCCAACTTCGGAATCGACGTGACGCACTGGGTGGTGATGGACTTCTTCGCGGTCCAGCAGTTGATCGATGCGGTCGGCGGGATCGACCTCGACATCCCGTACGAACTCTCGGTCGGTAGCTGGTACTACAGCGACGACGACCAGCACGCGCAGTACGTGAGCTTCCCGGCGGGCATCCAGCACCTGGACGGATATCACGCGGTGGCGTTTGGACGGAACCGGGACCCAAGTGACTTCTCGCGGGTGAAGCGCCAGCAACTGGTGATGACCACGGCGCTCGCGAAGGTCTTTTCATTGGGCCTGTTGAACAACCCGCTGGACCTGTACGACACCTATTCGAAGCTGGTGAAGACGGACGTGCCGAAGTCCAAGATGCCGGGCTACGGGCTGCTTCTGAAGGACACCGGCGGGCGGACGAAAACATATTCGTTGGGCGACCCGGTGAACGGCATCGCGACGATGGAGGATTACACCACGCCAGCGGGCGCCGAGGTGGAGGCCTGGAATCCCGAAAACGTGCAGTACTGGCTGAGCCAGGTGTTCACTAAGACGGCCTACGCCAACTCGAACGTCGAGATCCAGAACGCCTACGGCGGGGACGAGGGAGCGGTTCGCTCCGCTGCCCTGGGGCGCTACCTGGCCTACTCCAAGGGGCTGCCGACGGTGTATTACGGCCCTGACCAGCCGACGCAGCCAACGACAACGATCCTCCTGTACGGAAACCGGGACCAGCTGGCGGAAGACATTGCGAAATGGATGAATGTACCGGCGAGCAGAGTGAAAACGCTGCCGAAGGCTGACTCTAGCCAGCCCGATGTCGTGATCATTGTGGGCAAAGATTTCAAGATTCCCGGGACGTAACCATACGGACGCTTTACGCCGGCGCTGGACAGCAGCTTCGGGCCGAACATTCGTCAGGTTTTCGCAGCGTGAAGCGGTCCGGAAGGCATCAAGAATTCATTGACCGGATTGGGCCGTCTCGGTAGGTTTGCAACGTGACAACGCGGGTGGAAGACATCAGCTTTTCCGCTCGCGGCAGCAGGCCGGCTGGTGATCTTCCGGCGGAAGGGCGCACGCGCCGGCTGCACTCCGGCCTGACCCGAGTGGCGTTCGTCGTCGCGCTGCTGACGTTCGGCTTGGCCTCGATGTACACGGGCGTGGCGATGCTTGCCCGCGTGTACCCCGCGCTGTTCCCCGGCAAAGTGCTGTTCGAAGACATCCGCATCCTTGCCCCGTTGGACGCCATCCCGATCGGCATCAAGACGCCGGATGAATCGAGCGTGTTCAACCAGCGCATCAACCTGCTGGTGCTTGGCGTGGACAAGCGAGCGGGGCTGGTCTACCAGCCGGACGAGGGGAACCTGACGGATACGATCATGATCGCCACTATCGATCCGGTTCAGAAGACCGTTAACCTGCTCAGCCTCCCGCGCGACATGGAGATAGACATCACCCTTCCCAACGGATTTAAGTACCAGGACAGGATCAACACTTCGTATGGCGTGGGCGTGCGCGAGGGGAAGACGCCGGACTCCGGCTTCAGACAGATCGCGCGCGATATCAAGACTAATTTCGGTATCGAAATCGACCATTGGGTGGTCCTTGATTTCACCGGCGTAGAGAAGCTCGTCAACTCCATCGGGGGCGTTGACGTGGTCATCCCGGAAGACCTCGCGGTCCCAGACTGGTGGTACAGCAACGACGACGAGCACGCGATCTACCTTTCGTTTCCAGCCGGGCCCGTGCAGTTGGATGGCTACCGCGCGGTTGCCTTTGGACGTTACCGTGAGACGGATAGCGATCTGAAGCGAGTGAAGCGCCAGCAATTGGTGATCACCGCGGCATTAAACAAGGTGTTCCAGTTGGGTTGGTTGAACAACCCGTTTGAGCTTTGGGATAGCTACAACTCGACGGTGAAAACGGACATCCCGCGGAGCTTCATGCTGGGCTATGGCCGGTTGCTCAAAGCGACCAATGGGCGCATCAAATCGTATTCGCTGGGCGACCCTGTGAACGGCATCGACACGCTAACTCCGTACATCGGATATGGCGGCGCGGCGTTGTTGCAGTGGAACCACGACAACGTGCAGTACATCCTCAGCCAGGTGTTCACGAAGGCGAAGTACGCAGCTTCGAATGTCGAGATCCAGAACGGCTATGGCGGCGAGGACGGCACGGTGCGGGCGGTCGCGCTTGGGCGCTACCTGACGTATTCGAAGGGGCTGCCGACCGTTTACTACGGACCGGACCAGTTGAGCCAGCCGATTTCGACCATCACGCTGTACGACGAAACGCGGCGGCCGCTGGCCGAAGACATTGCGAAGTGGATGAACATTCCCGTGGCCAACATCAACTCGTTGCCGCGCGGGGAGAGCAGTCTGCCGGACGTCGTAATCGTGATCGGCAAGGACTTCAAGATCCCGGGAACCTAAGCCTCGCGTCGGTAGTTCACAACACTGGGGGGGCGTCTATTCCACGGCCCGCGCGGGCTCCGGGGGTTCGTCGAGCGCGGCGCGGGCTATCTGTTCGAGGGCGCGGTCTTCCATCGGCGGATTGTGCAATGGGGCGCGGACATCGCGGTAGAAGCGTTCGATCGGGCGGCTCTTTTGGAGGCTGACTCCGCCGACCACGCGCATGGCGAGGTCGACGGCTTTGATGCAGGCGTTAATCGTCTCGATCTTGGCGACGGCGACGCGGTCGATGGGGCGCATCCCGGTTTTCGCCTGAGATTCCCAGGCCGTCGCTGCGTCGTAGGTGAGGGCGCGGCTGCGCTGGAGCAGCATGTCGATGCGCGCGATGCGCGTGCGCACGCCGGGGTAGTCCTTGATAGTACGGTTGCTGTTGGGCGTGCGTTCGCGGGCGTAGGCGACGGCGTAATCGCGGGCGGCGCGGGCGACGCCGGTCGAGGTGGCGCAGAGGCCGAGGGCGAACCAGGCCATGCCCGCGCCCCCTCGGGCGTCGCCGGCCGTGAGCGAGCGGCGGGTCATCAGCCGGTCGTGCGGGAGCTGGACGTTTTCGAGGAGAAGATCGTTGCTGCCAGTGGCGCGCATCCCAAGGCTGTCCCAGGTCTCGACAACGCTCACACCGGGGTCGGTGCGGAGGACCATCAGGTTGCCCACGGGAGGCTGCTGACCAGGTTCAGGCGGTAGTTTGGCGAGCACGATGAAGTAGTGCAGCAGCGGCGAAAGGGTAGTGAAGGTCTTGCGGCCGTTGAGCAGCCAGCCGCCTTCGCGTTCGACTGCCTCGGTTTCTGGGAGGCCGCCGCCAGCGGGGCTGCCGAGGCCCTCCTCGGTGGCGGCTGTGTTGTTCAGCCAGCCGTCCTCCACTGCGCCACGGCAGAGTTCATCGAACCAGTTCTCCGGGTAGGTGTGCGCTTCGCGCTCCTGGCCGAAGGTCTTGAGGTGCATCATGAAGGCGAGCGCGGTTGAGCCATCGCCGGCGGCGATCTCCTCCTGAACGCGCAGAAAGGTGCCGAGCGAGGCCTCATGGCCTCCGTGGGACGCGGGCACAGTGAGCGCAAAGAAGCCCGCCTCGCCGAGCTCGCGGAAGTTTTCGAAAGGGAAGGTGCGTTCGCGGTCGTGTTCGGCGGCCCTCGCAGCGAATCCCACGGCCAACCGTTGGGCGAGCGCCGGCCAATCTGTCGTCACTGCTTGAGTGTAGCGGCTGGGGCGACTGGGCAAGTAGGATTGCCCGTCGGCAACGCCGGCGAGGGAGGTTGGCAATGGACGCCTACCAGGCGATCGTTACGAAGCGCGACACGCGCCATTTCGCGCCAAGGGCAATCTCCGAAGAGGTGCTGGCGCGGATCCTCCAGGCGGGACGGATGGCGGGCAGTTCGAAGAACACCCAGCCTGTGCGCATGGTGGTCCTGAGGGACCCAGAGCGGCTGAAGGAGATCGCGGCCTGCGGACAGTTCGCGACGCACGTGCCGGGCTGCGCGGTGGCAATCGCTGTTGTGCTGACGCCGGGAGGCGGGGCATTCGATGCTGGGCGGGCGGCCCAGAACATGATGGTGGCGGCGTGGGCCGAGGGCATCAGCAGTTGCCCAACCTCGATGCACAACGCCGAATGCGCGCGGACCACGCTGGGCGCGCCCGAGGGCCATTCGGTGGCGATCCTCCTGGCCATGGGCTACGTAGAGGAGGGGCGTTCGGTCCATGGCGGGCGGCAGCGCCTTTCGGTAGATGAACTGACGTACTGGGAGCACTGGGACGATACGGCCGAGGAGAACACGTGAGCGCCAACCGCTGGGAAGGGGAACGGGTGCGACTGCGCGGCGTGGACCCTGCCGATTGGGAACACTTCCAACGCTGGGAGATGGACAGCGAAGCGCAGCGCCACGGGTGGATGGAGTTCATGCCGAAGGGCACCGAGGCGGCGAAAAAATACGCCGCCGAGAAATCGGCCGCGCTGCCGGATGGCGAGAACTACTTCCTTATCATCGAAACGCTCGATGGGGCGCCCGTCGGGAGCGTCAGCACGCACCACTGCGACAGGGTGGACCGGCGGTTCGAATACGGCATTTCGGTGGAACGCGAACACTGGGCGGGGGGTTACGCCGCCGATGCGCTGCGCGTCCTGCTGCGCTTCATGTTCGAGGAGCGCGGCTATAACAAGGTCAACGCCTGGGTGTACGCCTTCAACGACCGTTCACGGCGCTTCCACGAGAAGTTCGGGATGGTGCTCGAGGGGCGGGTGCGAGAAACGCACTTGAGCGCGGGCGTCTTTCACGATGAATTGCTTTTCGGGATGACCGCCGCGGAGTTCGCAGCGCTCGATGATCAGTCTTCGGCATCCTGAATGGGCGACTCGTACATGAGTGCTCTAGTAATCACTCCACGCGCTGCGTAGAGTATCGCGCACCTCCATTTTGCAGACGATCAGGGCGAAGTCATGACGGTCACCCTCATCACCGGCTGTAGTTCAGGCGTTGGACAGGCGTGTGCGCTTCATTTTGCGCGCGCCGGGCACCGCGTCTATGCCTCCATGCGCGACCCGGAGCGCGGCGCCAGCGAGCTCAGCCGGGCCTCCCGGCGTGAAGCGCTGACGCTCCACGTGGTGCGCTGCGACGTTGATGACGCAGCCTCGGTAGCCACGGTTGTGGATGACGTCTTGCAGCGCGAGGGCCATGTAGACGTGGTGATCAACTGCGCGGGCGTGACGGGTGATGGCCCTGTGGAGGAGGCGGGAACGGAACTCTTCCGGCAGGCGATGGAGACGAACTTCTTCGGGCCTTTGCGAGTGATCCAGGCGGTATTGCCGGGGATGCGCGCGCGGGGTGAGGGCGCGATTGTGAACATCAGCGCGGTCAGCGGGCGGATGACGTTCGCCGGGCGCGGCGCATACGCCGCTTCAAAACACGCATTGGAAGCAATGACGGAAGCGTTGGCCCAGGAGACGGCGGAGTTCGGGGTGCGCGTGATCCTCATGCAGCCTGGTTTCCTGGCGACGCCGTTCTTCAGCAAGTCGGCGCCGCCACCCGGGCCTTACTCACCGTACGCCTCGCAGGGCACCCGCCATCTCCGAGTGTTCATGAGGCTGCTCGAACAGGCTGGCCCGCCAGAGATCGTCGCGCGGGCGATCGAGCAGGCGCTGGCGGCGGACGAGCCACGGCTGCGCTACGTGGTGGGGGACGACGCGGAGATGCTGTTCGCTGGCCGCGCCCGAATGAGCGATGAAGCGTGGCTCGCATCTGGAAGCCAGATGACGTTCGAAGAGGAAGAAGAGTTCTGGCGCGAGAAGTTCGGCTTCGAAATCTAACCGTGCAGACCGCGAGTGCTTTTGAACCACAGAGACATGGAGATTTTGAGCGGTGGCTTCGGTACAGGCGTCCCTGCTGGCTGGTTTGAGATTGCTCGCCTACAGTTTTTGTGAGACCAGCGTCAGGCGGGGCTTTTGATCGTCTTCCAGGTCCTCGCCGTGCTACTCGGCATCACGCTTATTTTCGTGGTGTTGCGCGATGCGTTCGAAACGATTGTGCTGCCGCGCCGGCCTACCGGGCGGCTTCGGTTGACGGCTATCTTCTTCTCATCCACCTGGGGGACCACAAAGCGAATCGCGCAGCTCGCCGGGGTTCGCCGGCGCGAGAGCATCCTGGGCTACTACGGACCGCTGTGGATGATTTCGCTGATTGTCACCTGGGAAGTGACGATCCTGGTGGCCTTCGCGTTGATCCATTGGGGCACCGGTTCCCACATCAACGTCGCCGAGGGCGAGCCGTCCTTTCTGATGGACCTTTACCTAAGCGGAACGACCCTGTTCACGCTGGGGTTGGGCGATGTCACGCCGGCGGCGCCGCTGGACCGCTTTCTCACGGTTGCGGAGTCGGGATTTGGGTTGGGGTTTTTGGCGCTGGTGATCGGCTACCTGCCCGTGCTGTACAGCGCCTTCTCGCGGCGGGAGGTGCTGATTTCGCTGTTTGACGCGCGCGCCGGGTCGCCGCCGAGCGCCGCGGAGCTGTTGCGACGCTATTCGGCCCGCACCAACCCGACGGAGCTGAACCGGACGCTTGAAGAATTCGAACGGTGGTCCGCTGAACTGCTCGAAAGCCACCTTTCGTACCCGGTGCTGGCGTACTACCGTTCGCAACACGACAAGCAATCGTGGCTGGCGGCGATCGCCACAATCCTCGATACGTCGGCGATCCTCTGTGCCGCTCAGGATCCGCGCTACGGAGATCAGGCGCAGCTGACGTTCGCAATGGCGCGCCACACCGTGATCGACCTCGCGGGCGTGCTCCGAGCGTTCGCCACGCTGGCGAAGCCGCGCCTATCGGATGAGGGCTTCGACCATCTCTGGTTGCAGCTGTTGGCCTCCGGTCTCTCGTTGCCACCGCGCGAGGACTTTCATCAGCGGCTGTTGGAGATCTCCGAGACGTATGAACCTCACGTGGTGGCGATTGCGAACTGGCTGGTGGTGCCGTTGCCCTCGTGGCTGCCAGAAGCCGATGCGCGCGACGACTGGCAGACCGGGATGGAGCAGGTGGAGAGCGTGCACTGAGGCGACCCGGCTCCTCGCGCTTGGCGTTGCTCCTGTAGCATGAGCCATAACGTAGCCCGAACTGTGGAGAAGCCGATGCAGATCGACCGCATCATTCGCGTGGACATGATCTCGAAGAGCATTACCGAAGCGACATCGCCGGCGCGCTATGCGCTGCTGGGCGGGCGGGCGTTGGGCGCCACCTTGCTGCTCGAAGAGACGGATGCGCGCATCCACCCGCTAAGCCGGGATGCCAAGCTCTTCATCTGTCCTGGACTGTTGGGCGGGACGGCGGTGACGACGAGCGGGCGGACGAGCTTCTCGTTCAAGAGCCCGCTAACTGGCGGGACAAAAGAAGCGAACGTTGGCGGGCAGCTGGGACACCGCCTGGCACGCCTGGGGATCAAGGCGCTTATCATAGATGGGGCAAGCGACGACGGATTCTACCGGCTCGACATCGATGGCGACGGCGCCCGCCTTTCAAAGGCCGGCGAACTTGTGGGCCGTTCAAACTACGATTTGCACCGCGAACTGGTGGGCGAAGCGTTGATGACGCGAGCTGCGGCGACCATCGGTACGCCGGGCGAACGGCGAATGGCGAGCGCTTCGGTGGCGATCACGGACCCCGAGGGCCGGCCGACGCGCCACGCGGCCCGTGGCGGGCCTGGCGCGGTGATGGGCGCGAAGGGGCTTAAGGCGATCGTTGTGGACGATTCCACCGCACCACGGATCATCTCCGGCGACCGAAAGGACGAATTCCGCCAGGAAGTGACCAAGTTCAGCAAGATGGTGCTTGAGGACCCGCGCACCGCGAACTTGAGCAAAACGGGCACGGCGGGCGTTGTGAAGTTCGTGAACCGCGAAAATGTCCAGTCGATGCCCACGCGCAACCATCGCCAGGGCACTTGGTCGCTGGCGGACACGATCAGCGGTCAGGAGATCGAGCGGCTGGGGAGCGAACGCGGCGGCAAGATGCTGCCCTGCATGGCGGGCTGCATTATCAAGTGCGCGATCCTCTTCAACGACGAGCATGGTAATCACGTAACGACGGCGCTGGAGTTCGAATCGATCGCGCTACTCGGTTCGAACTGCGAGATCGGCCCGGCAGACCAGGTGGCGGAGCTCGACCGCCTGTGCGACGACATCGGGCTCGACACGATTGAGGTGGGCAACGCAATCGGCGTGGCGATGGAGGCGGGCGTTATCCCCTGGGGCGACTGGGAAGGGGCCAAGGGCCTATTGGAGGAGGTGCGGGCCGGGACCCCGCTTGGGCGGGTGATTGGCGGTGGGACGGCGCACGTGGCGCGCACTTTTGGCATCGACCGGGTGCCGGTAGTCAAAGGCCAGGGGTTGCCGGCATGGGAGCCGCGCACGCTGAAGGGAATGGGCGTGACCTATAGCACCAGCCCCCAGGGGGCTGACCACACAGCGGGTATGGTAACCGCCCGCGGGGCCACCGCGGATACGCTGGTGAAGCAGAGCCGCCACGAGCAGTTGGTGATGATGGCGATCGACTCAGCGGGCGTCTGCCAGTTCACGAATGCGCTGCCCGATGACCTCGCGAAGTTCGTCACCAACCGTTTCGATGTCCAGTGGGATGACGCTGCGGTGTTGGCGATGGCGCGCGCGGGCATCGACGCCGAGCGCGAATTCAACCGCCGGGCTGGTTTCGACCGAGAGGACGACCGGCTACCGAAGTGGCTGACCGAGGAGGCGCTCACGCTGCCAGACGGTGAAAGCGTTTTTGATGTGAGCGACGAATTGCTGGACAAGGTGTGGGAGTAGCTCCCTAGCCGTCATGTTCTTTGAGCCAGCCTGAAACGGCCGGCCAGGCTGTTTGGCGGGCGCGCCGGCCGGCGATAAGCGAAATGTGGCCGCCCTGCAGTTCGAGGAAGCGCTTATCGGAGCTGCCCACTTTTTCGACCAGCGCCGAGGCGGCGGCGGGGGGGACGATTTCGTCGTACGTTGCGGCGATACAGAAGAGCGGCGCGGTGATGTCGCTGAGGCTGACCTTCTCGCCGCAGACTCGAAACTCGCCTTTGACGAGCTCGTTGCCCTGGTAGAAGTGGCGCACCCACTGGCGGAAGAACTGCTTGGGCAGCGGTACCCACTCATTCGACCAGCGATTCATGGCGCGGTAGCCGGTGAGCCATTGGTCGTCGCCCGCCTTCTCCATCAACGTCTGCATCTGCGTGGCGTCGCCCATCGGGTTCATCATTTTGAAGCCAGAGCGGATGAATTCGGCCGGCATCAGGTCGAAGGTTTCGACGACCGAATCGATATCAAAACCTTCGTTGTCCATGACGTGCGTGAATTCGCCGACGGCGAAGTCGATTGGGCCGACCATGGTGAGGATGTTGCGCACCGGGAGGGTGGGGTCTGCGGCGAGCGCGGCGGTGAGCATGGGAACGCCCATGCAGTAGCCGAAAGCGGTGATGGCGTCCGCACCGGAGTGGGCGATGGCCTGCTTAACGAACGCCGGGATCATGTCGGCGATGACGTCGTCCATGCCCATGTCGCGGTCTTCAGGCCCGAAAACGCCCCAGTCAACAAGGTAGAAAGGGATGCCCTCTTCGTGGAGGAACTCGGCGAACGATTCGCCCGGCCGGAGGTCAAAGATGTACGGGCGGCTGATGCCGAGGTAGGGGAAGAGCACCAGGGGCGTAGTGAATCGCCCGCCGTCTTTTGGCGGGTAGTAGTAGAGCCGCGCCTTGCCGCGAAAGCCCACGGCAATGCGTCGCGACTGGGCGACCGGCGCGGGCGGGCCCATGGTGGCCGTACGCAGGCCGTTTGCCAGCCGAAGGATGGCCTGGTCGCTCTCTGGATCAGCGCTTGCTGGTTGAGTCATACCACACTCCTGCTAGGCCGCGCAGGTTAGTTCGCGCGGGGAGGGAGTGTATCACCGCGCGAGCGATGCTGACTGCCGGCTACTTTGCAGGCGGTCAGTTGAGGTCTGAGCACTCCGAGCGGCTGGTGAACGCCTTTTCCAATTCGGGAGCGTTGTAGCTATCCAGGTCATCGAAAGCCGCGCCAACGGCGTCGAACGATTCTGCGATCTTCGATTCGAAGCCTGTGATGTCGTCAGAGACCGACCGGAAGGAGCTGGCGTTGATCTTTTCCGCGTCGGCGACGGCGCTGTCGAAGATCTTGACCAGATCCGTGCCGGCCTGCGTAAACACCTTGTGAATGGCCGCGCCGTCCTTCACGTCTGGCGCTTTCAGGGCGTCGATCTCCTTCTTCAGATTCTTCGTTTCCGTCTGGCCGGTCTTGAGGAAATCAACGAGCTTCTGCTTCAGGTCTTTGGGGCTGTCTTTGCTGGCATCGAACTTTCCAAGCCCGGTCTGGAGCTCGGTGTTGGCGTCGTCGATGTCCTTCACCCAGCCGGTGAATGAGGTGCAGATGCCCGCCACCCACTTTTCGTTGACAGTCTTGGCGGGAGTGCTGGTCGGGCCCTTCGCCACTGGCGTGGAGCCACCCGTGGGCTCCGCGGCCGAATCGGAGTCAGTAGAGAAGTAGAGATCGGCGCAGTCCGGCTTTCCGTCGATGCCGTCGATCACCTGCTGGGCGTCGGCCTGCTTGTCGGCGATGGCTTCGAGCTTGGGCTTGAAATTGATGTCGGGCGTAGCGGAGACGATCTTCTGGAACTGCTCCGTGAAGTCGCCCTTTTCATCGATGCCGTCGATCTTCTTCTTGAGCTCGGCGGAACGCGTGTCGTTCTCTTTGAACTGGTCGTGGAAGGCTTTGACTACGTCGTCGCCGCTCTTGAGGTCTGGTTTGCCGGCCTTGTCGAAATCGCTCCGGAGGGTATCGCTGGCCTTGTCGGTTTCGCCGAAGGCGTTGCTCAGGGCCTTCTTGGAGGCCTTGGTATCGGAGAAATCGAGGGCCACGATCTTCTCGCCCTGGGCGTCTGAGACCTTCTGGTACCTGGCTGCGGCATCGCAGATGCTGGTCACCCAGTCATCGGCGGGGACCGTTTTTGCGCTATCGCCGCAGGCCGCAAAGCCGAAAGCAGCGGTGAGAATAGCCGCGGCGGCAAGCCCGATTGCAGGCTGCCGGCGAATGATTCCAAAGGACACGTTCGTCTCCGAATCCGAGTTGAGAGGTCTGGGTTGGGGTTCGTTGCATTGTGGCGGCCACCCTGAAACGAGCAACCAATCTCGTGCGAAGCAGTTCGCGCTAACGGCAGACGGGCACTGCGCTGCTGTACCCTGTATCGAATGGCTACCCACCGAACTGAAGGCCCGGCTGCGCGATGAGCGCCGACAAGATCAACGCATGGCGGCTGGAAATCGACGCCGTGGACGAGCAACTTCTTCAGCTGATCAACCAGCGCGCTCACTACGCGATCGAGATCGGCTTACTTAAGCGGAAGCTTGGCATGCCGATCGATGTCCCTGAGCGAGAGGCGCAGATCATCGCGCGGATGGTGGAATTGAACGAGGGCCCGCTGGATGGTGAGGCCGTGCAGCGGCTGTTCGAAGGAGCGATCGCCGAAAGTCGGCTGGCGGAACGCGCGATGCTCGAAGGCTAGCCGGGCCGAGGCTACGTGCCGCCGCCGGGTGCACCGACCATGGAATCGGGCGCGGGCGCTACGGCGTCGCTGACGGCCCTACGGTCGCGTTCCGGTTTGGCGAAGAGGATTGCCACGGCGGCCGCATAGGTGAGTAGAGCGGTCACCGTGAAGGGGACGCCGTAGCCGCCCGTCTGGTCGTGAAGGAATCCCACGCCAATCGGGCCGAGGCCGCTGCCCACCTGCCCGGCCAGGCTGATCAGCCCGAAGATCGAGCCGAACGAGACGATGCCGAAGATCTCGCCGACGAGCAGCGATTGCATCATATAGATATTGCCGATCGTCAGCCCGAAGACGAGTGTTAGGGCCCAGGTGGCAGCGATGTTTTCGGTGTGAATGATGAGCAGGATGGCGGTTCCCTGCACGACGAAGAGGATGACCGTGAGGAGGCGTTTATCCACGCCGTCAGCAAAGACCCCCACCAGGAGCCGGGCGATGATGCTGCCGAGGGCGGTGACGCTGAGTGTGAAAGCTGCCTCGTTGCGGGAGCCGAGCCGTTCTTCGAGAAACGAGACCTGGTGGATGACGTAGCCCGTTTGGGCGATGAGGGCGAGGAGGAAGGAGATGAAGATGCTCCAGAAGCCGAGCGTGCGCAGCGCCTGAGTTCGCGACCAGGTGCGGTTCTGGCTGGCCAGCGTGGTGCGGCGGGCGGCGACCGCTTCGACTCCTTCGGCGTCGCCGTCAGGGCGCAAGCCCATGAGACTGGGCTCCCAGGAGATGACGAGAAGGATGACTGGCATGGCGACGACGATGACGAGGGCGCCGAGAAGCGGGGTTGCGAGCTCCAGGCCGCCGGACGTGATCAAGCGGGCGGCCACTGGGGCCAAGACGACGCCGCCTAGCGACACCCCTGTCGATGAGATGCTCATCGCCAGCGCGCGCTTGCGGATGAACCAGCGGGTCATGATGGCGTTGACGGCGATGGCGCTGGACATACCGTAGGCGACAGCGAAGATGAAGTACACGAGGTAGAGCTGCCAGAGTTGATCGACGAGGCCGATGAAGGCGGCGCTGATGCCGTTCACGATGGTGCCAACGACCATGAACATGACGGGGCCGCGGCGGTCGAGTTGGGGGCCGATGAAGGCTGCCGTGAGTCCGGCGATGCAGAAGTAGATCGTGGGCGCCCAGCTGACCTGGGTTGTAGACCAACCGTGCTCTTCCTTGAGAGGCTTGAGGAAGATGGGCAAGCCGTAGTAGCCGACGCCAACGCCGACGAACATCAACAGTGCGCAGGCAACCGCGACGTACCAGCCGTAGAACACGCTCTTTGGCAACAGCCGGTAGGCGATCGGATACTTCGGCGCGGCAGTGGCGGCGGTCATTCGCGCCAGTCTAACGGATGGTTTGGAGCGTGGTTATAGGGCCAATGCGGTGCGACGGGAGAATACAATCAGCTGCGCTGAGCGCGAAGCCAGGCGATGTGAGCGCTCTCTTCTAGTGCCGTGACCCAGTGGAGCGCTTCCCAGAGATTCTGGCCACGAGCGTAGGCGCCGTGTCCGCGGAGGATGACGATCAGGCGGGACTGGAGGGCGTTGGCGATCTGCTCGACCTGGAGCGGGCCTGCGTCGATTACCGGCACATCCTGAAGGTGCAGGTGACCCTCCAGGTCGCCGGGAACAAAGAGGCTGGTATCGAACGAGAGGGCGATGGCGTGGCGGGGATGGGCGTGCGCGACCGCGCTTGCACCTGTGACGGCGTAGATCGTGGAGTGCAGCACCGTATCGGAACTCGGGGGCGGACCTTCATGCGCGCCACTGGGCGAGACGAGGCTAATGTGGCGGTCCTTTAAGCGGCCGAGCATGGTGTTTGTGCCTGTGATCCACATTTCGTGACCGACTCGCATGCTCAAGTTGCCGCCGTGGCTGGTCACCAGGGCCAACTGATAGAGGTCACGGCCGACCTCCTGCATTTGCTGGAGGACACCGGGCGGAACCTGAGTCATTCACTCACCCCGTCACACTGATTAGAACCGGCCGGCGACGGCGATTGGCTAGTAGCCGCTTGCTCCGCCGTCCACATTGATCTTCTGGCCCGTGAGATAGCCGGCGCGATCCGAGACCAGGTAGCGGACGACGTCCGAGACGTCGCTGGGCTGGCAAACGTGGCCAAAGGGCATCGACTTGTCCAATTCACGGATGTCCTGGATGCCGCGGGTGGCCTTCGCCAGGCGCACGCCCATCTGGGTTTCGACCAGGCCCGGGGCGACGATGTTGACGTGGATGTTGTACGGCTGCTCTTCCTTGTAGAGGGTGAGCGCCAGAGCTTCCATGGCGGCCTTGCCCATGTTGTAAGGCCCACCGTTGCCAGACATGCGCATGGTTGCCACCGAGGAGATAAAGATCACGTCGCCGCGCGGTTGCTGGCGCATGCTCGGGAGCACGAACTTCGAAAGGTAGAACGAGCCGAAAGCGTGAGTACGGACGACGCGCTCCATCTCGGCGGGGTCGGTGTCGTGCACGGAGTTGCCGCGGCTGGCGATGCCGGCGTTGTTGATGAGGATGTCGACCTTGCCGAAATCGGCGAGCACGGCCTGGACCATGGCTTCATCCTCTTCGAGGTTTTCGACCGAGGCCGAGTAGATCTTGGCCTTGCCACCGGCGGCAGTGACCTGGTCGGCCACCTCCTGCGCGGCGGCTTCATCCTTGCGGTAGTTGATTGCTACCGCTGCCCCGTCTTGGGCGAGGGCGAGCGAGATGGCGCGTCCGATCCCGCGCCCTCCACCACTCACCAGCGCAACCCTGCCTGCGAGCGTCATGTGCGACTCCTGTGAACAGATGTCGCGATTCTAGCGGCCGGCAGCCATCCGGGTCTCTGTCGAGGGGCAGCGAGTGGACACCTCGTCCGTCTTCGCGGTGGCGGGTCGTGTTCCCGCAGCCTCGAACTTGTCTCCAACGCCGGTCCGGCGCCATTCGCGAAGCCAGCGAAGTCCATCGTAGACGCGCTCGCGTTCGGCGAGGGTTGCGTAGGTCAAAAGCTCTGAAGTCATTTCTGTTCTCCTTGCATCAGCGTTAGTAGCTTCATGCAACTAACAGCATAGAGCAGCCGAAACGTGTTTAGCAACTAAGTTGAGTGGCGTAGTCAACAATTCTCATGAAGCCGTGGCCGAAAGCGGTTTCGTCCCGTAAGGTGAATCGAATGGGTGCGATAGGCGACATTCGAGACGACATCAAAGCGACCATGGCGCGGGACCCGGCGGCGCGGACGACGGTCGAGGTGGTGCTCTTCTATCCGGGCTTCCACGTGAGGCTGGCGCACCGGTTGGCGCACGCACTGCATTTGCGCGGCGTGCCGTTCATCCCGCGCGGGATCATGCACATTGCACGCTTCGTCACGGGGATTGAGATTCACCCGGGGGCGGTCATCGGGCCACGATTCTTCATCGACCACGGTATGGGCGTAGTCATCGGCGAGACCGCGGAGATTGGCGCGGACGTGATGATCTACCAGGGCGTGACGCTGGGCGGGACGAGCACGCGGCGGATCAAGCGCCACCCGACGCTACGAGACCGCGTGGTGGTGGGCGCGGGAGCGAAGGTCATTGGCGCGATTGAAGTGGGCGAGAATGCGCGCATCGGCGCGGGCTCTGTGGTGGTCACGAACGTGCCTGCGAACGCCACAGTGATTGGGGTGCCGGGCCACATCGTCGCGTTCCATGATGATTCGAACGGCGCGATTCAACGTTTGCCGGACCCGGAATGGGAACGATTAAACGACCTCGACCAGAAGGTGCAGGAGTTGCACGAGCTTGTGGAGCACGTGGAAGAGCACTTGGGGATGCTCCACGAAAACCACCATCCGGAAGAGGCGCATGCCAGCACCGAAGCCTAGGCCGCTGCCGCCGCCGGTTACCTGGCGGGGGATCCGGCGCCGTACGTGGATCGTGCTGATCGTGCTCGAAGCCGTGGCGGTGGTGCTGCTTGTCTCGGGAATCCTCAAGAATGACCCGGCAGCGATTATCGCGGCGCTCGGCATCGGGCTGATTTACGCGCCAATCCGGGCGGGCGGCTGGACGTTGGTGAAGCGCATCCTGGGACGACGGAACGACCCGGCGAAGTCCGAGGACACGTTCTACGGGCGGCGGAAGAAGTAGCCGATCGTGCCCACGTGCTATCCTCGGATGACCATGCAGGACGCAATCCTTCGCTGTAGCTGTACTCGGGCGATGCCCCGCTCGTAGCTTCGGGCGGACTTCGCCGCTTTTGCGCGTTCTCTTTACGCTTTTTCTCTCCTAGCATGAACGGGCAGGCCGCCCCGAGGTTTCCTTTCGCCATGAGACTGACCGATACGCTGACCACCGAAAAGATCGAACTCGTGCCCCTTGCGCCGGACGGCGTGGTGCGGCTGTACGTCTGCGGCATAACGCCGTACAGCGAAAGCCACGTGGGCCACGCGCTGTTCTCGATCGTCTTCGACGTGCTGCGGCGCTACCTCGATTGGCGACAGATACCGGTGCGCCACATCCAGAACTTCACGGATATCGACGACAAGCTGATCGACCGTTCGGCGCGACTGGGCGTAACGATGGCCGAACTGGCCGAGGAGAATATCGCCGCCTACCTCCGCCAGATTGAGACGATGAACGTGCTGCCCGCTCACGCCTACCCACGCGTGACGGAGACGGTGCCGCTGATTATCGATTTCATTGGAGGGCTCGTCGAAAAGGGATTCGCCTACGCATCGGGGGGCGACGTCTACTATCGCGTCCGCAACTATGCGGACTACGGCAAGCTATCGAAGCGCGACGTCAACGACCTGCTGAGCGGCGCGCGGGTGGACCAAAGCGAATTGAAAGACGACCCGCTGGACTTCGCGCTGTGGAAGGCTGCCAAGCCGGGAGAGCCCAGTTGGGAGAGCCCGTGGGGGCCTGGGCGGCCCGGCTGGCACATCGAATGCTCGGCGATGGCACTGCAGGAACTGGGCGAACAGATCGACATTCACGGTGGCGGGGCGGACCTGATCTTCCCGCACCACAGCAACGAAATCGCGCAGAGCGAGGCGTACACCGGCAAACCGCCGTTCGCGCGCATCTGGATGCACAACGCGCTGCTGCAACTGGGCGAAGAGAAGATGTCGAAGTCGCTGGGCAACCTGGTAACGATCCAGGAGGCATTGGACCGCTACGGGGCCGACGCGTTGCGCATCTTCGTGATCAACAGCCACTATCGCAGCCCGGTGACGTACACGGATGACGCGTTAGAGGCAGCGAAGTCCGGCGCCGAGCGTCTGCGGGCGGCGGCGTACGCGGGCGCGCCGGCTCAACTGTTCACTCCGCCAGTGGATGGCGAGGCGACCCTCGAACGGTTCATCGCGGCGATGGAAGACGACCTGAACACGCCGCAGGCGCTGGCCGCGCTGTTCGACCTTTCGCGCGAGATCAACCGCGGGCGCGACCGCGGGCGCGAGATCTGGCCCGCACAACAGACGCTGCGTGAGCTGGCCGGGGTACTGGGGCTGACGCTCGAAGCTCCCCCGGCGACGGTGCCTCAGGACCGCGCGCCGTTCGTTGCCCTGATCGTGGAGATTCGCGGCACGGCTGGCGTGCCCGAAGACGGAGCGGATGCCAGCGACGCGATCGATGCGTTGGTGGAGATGCGCCGTGAGTACCGAAGCAGCAAGCAGTGGGAGTTGGCCGACCGCGTGCGCAACGGGCTCGCCGAATTGGGCGTGGAACTGAAGGACGGCCCGGCGGGCACGACGTGGGTCGCGAAGTAGGCGCGTGCGAGTCCTGATATTCGGCCACAGCGACACGGCGGGAGTCGGGTTGAGTGACCCCGAGCAAGCCTGGCCACGCTTGCTCAGATCGCTCCTACAGGGCTCTGCCACAGAGGGCGCGGCGACGATTCACCGGCGGCTGAATATCCTCCGGCCCGAGCCGCTCCGATACGTGGATGCCGAACTGGACGAGCATGAGCCGGACGTGGTGGTACTTTCGTTGACCAGCGTTACGTTCGGTCTGCCGCTGGTCAGCGTTTCGGTGCGGCGCCGATTTGGAGCGCGGGTCGCCCGGCTTTACCTGCGGTTCGAGGGCACGGTTAACGGGACGCTGGCCCCGGCGGCGGGCCGCAGCGGCGCCAACAGCGCGGCGCGATGGGTAGCGAGACGGGTGTTGGGCCAAGGCACTCACATGCCGCCCGGGAAGGCGACCGAGATGTACGCTGAGGTGCTAAGGCGGATCTCGGCACGCGAGGGTCTCCGCGTAATCGTCATTTCGGCCTCGCTGCTTGGGCAGACGTTTCAGCAGCGGGAACCGTGGGCGAACGCCCAGATCCGGGCATTCAACGGTGCACTCCAGAAGGCGGCTGAGGAGTATCGGATGGAGTGGATCGACTTCGAAGAGTTGCTGGGGCGCAGCGGCGACCACCCCGGTTGCTACGGCCCGGACGGGGTGCACAAGAGCGTGTTTGGGCATCAACACATTGCGCGGGAGCTAGCCTCTGTGCTGGTCCCGGAACTCTTCGAGCCTGGCTAAGCCGGCTGAAGCACGTCCGAGAAGTAGGGCATGACCAGTTCCTTGAAGCGGGTGGCTTCGGTGTGGTGCGGGTAGCTACTGAGACAGAAGGTCGTTGCGCCGAGGTCCATGTACTCGCGCAGCGTGGAGGCGACCTGCTCGGGGTTGCCGACGATTGCGACGCCCGTTCCGGGCCGAGCAACCGTTAGGCCGCTCCAGAGGTGACGGCCCACGCGGAAGCCTTCGGCGGCGGAGAGCTGCTGCATCCGCTGGTTCGCCTGTGATTGCGTCCACATCTTGCTGATGCTCGCCTTCAGGTTCTCGGGTGTGTGCTCGATGATGTGGTTCGCCGCCGCCCAGGCGTCTTCCTCGGTCTCACGGACGATGACCTGCGCGCGCACGCCGAGCTCAAGGGCGTCCTGGCGTCCGTGGCGGGCAGCCGCCTCGCGGGCCTTCGCAAACAGGCCGGCGATCTGCTCCTTGGTGTCCAGCCACGCGAGGTAGACGTCGGCGTGCTTGCCGCAGACGTCCATTGCCGCGTCCGAGATGCCACCGAGGTAGAACGGCGGGTGCGGCTTCTGGTAGGCGAACGGGCGGACGGCGCCCCGCTGCACCTTGAAGAACTGGCCGTCGTGGTCGACCGGGTCGCGCTCGGCCCAGAGCCGCTTCATGACGCTGACGGTTTCGTCCATGACGGCGTAGCGGTCGTCGTGGGGGTAGAAGAGGCCTTCGGCGGCCTCTTCGGCGCCGCCCGGGCCGGCAATCAGGTTGACGAAGATTCGGCCTTTGGAGAGCTGATCGAAGGTGGTGACCATCTTAGCCATGGTGGCGGGCTGGATGTAGCCGGGGCGGGCAGCGACGAGCATGGTGAGCTTACTGGTCTGCGCGGAGATCATCGCGCAGGTGACCCAGGCCTCGTAGCAGAACGTTTGGACAGGCACGAGGGCGTATTCGAACCCCGCCTCTTCCGCGGCGCGCGCGACGGCGACGAAGTGTTCGAGGGATGGCGCGTACGTCTCTTCGGGCAC
>JBBQGT010000052.1:0-21575 GCA_038323265.1 Tepidiformales bacterium | reverse complement strand
GGCCTTTCGCGCATCCGCGATGAAGAACTGGCCATCTTCCGAAATATGCCGGACCACATCTGGACCCGCTTCCGCACAGACACTCGCTGGGGCCCGATTACCTGTCAGTGGCTGGCCGAGCTCATGTACCGCCACGCGCTCGATCACCTGCAAGGGATGATGGCGCTCCGCCAGGACATCCACCTTTCGGGGCTGCAGCCTCCCGCCGTCGTCGTCGGCGGCTACATCGGGGGTCAGTCCTAACACATGCTCCTCAGAAGCATCGCTTTCGTCCCCGCGCACGGCGCCGGGCTCCAAGAAGCCATCGCCTCTACCGCAGATGCGGTCGCCTTCACGCTCGCAGATACCGCCGTGTCCGTCCAGGACCTGCGCCGCGCCGCCAGCGACGGGCTCGCGCGCGTCGCCGAAGTTGGCAAGGGCGGCATGGCCATCCTCAATCACCCGCGCACACGCTTGCTCCGGGATGACGTGGACTGCCTGACTAGCGCGAATCTCAAGGCCGTCTTCCTTCCTCACTCCGTCGATCCGCAAGACGTGCGCGACCTCGCCGTCCTCTTGCGCGAGTTCGAACTGGCCCGCGGCCTTGAGCCGGGCGACATCGCCATTTTCCCGGTGATCGATACCGCTCGTGGACTCGTACGCGCCGTCGAAATCGTGCAGGCTGCGCCACGCGTTGGGGGACTGGTGTTCGATGCGCGTGCGTACGCCGCCGACTGTGGCGCTCGCGCGGAAGAGAATGGCCCTCGCCTCGCTTACGCCCGAGGTGCCGTGGTAGCAGCCGCCCGAGCGTTTGAAAAACGTCCGCTGGTCGTTTCAGAGCCGCTGCAACTTCCGCACCTCGCTCAGTACGGTTTCGCCGGCGTCCTGCTGCCGGACGCGCGTGCCGCCAGCCTGGCCAACGCCGCCTTCAGCCCGCCCGCCCACGTGCTCGAACTCGCTCAGCGCCAGGCTGCCGCTTACGACGCCGCGCGCGCCGAAGGCGCCTGGGTTGCGCGGCTCGGGGCGCAAGTGGTCGATGCCCACACAGCTCGCAAGGCTCGCCAGATCCTGGAGTAGCGTTCAACGCCGCTCTAAGTCTGCTCGCTCGCCCACTGCGCAGCGAGGTCGGCTAGCAGTGCTTCAGCACCGTCCATCGCCCGCGCTTCATCAGGTTCGAGCGCCGTCAGCGTCCGCACGCGTCCGCCGGTGGCGTCTGAACGTCCGGCGAACACGGACCACGGCTTGCCAAGCGCATCGGCCATCGCGGTCACTCGGCCCGTCACCTTCCCAAGCGATGACTGTGAATCGAAGCCGCCTTCGCCCGTAACCACCGCGTCACACCGCTGCATGCGCTCCTCGAGTCTTGTCGCCTCGGCCACGACATCGAACCCGCTGGCGATACTGGCGCCCAGGAACGCGACCAGTCCGGCCCCCAGCCCGCCCGCCGCGCCGGCCCCTGGCAGGGTCGCAACATCTACGCCGAGTGAGCGCTTCAGCACCGCCGCATAACGCACCATCGCTGCTTCCAACAGTTGTACCTGCGCCGGGTCCGCACCCTTTTGGGGTGAATAGACCGCCGCGGCGCCTTCCGGACCGACGAGTGGACTGGTTACGTCGCTCGCCACCACGACTGCAATCCGCCCAACCCACGCAGGCGGGCTCCAATCAATTCGCGCCAGACGGGCTAACGGTGCGCCGCCGGGCACAAGCGCGTTCCCGGCTTCGTCCAGGAACACCGCTCCCAGTGCCCGCGCCATTCCGCTCCCACCGTCCGTCGTCGCGCTGCCGCCCACGCCCACGATGATTCGCGGCGGCCCGTCCAGTGCTGCTTCGGCGATCAGTTCACCTACCCCTGCAGTGTCGGCGAAGAGCGGGTCCAACTCACCTGTGCGCAAGTGAAACAGCCCGTTGGCCTGCGCAGCCTCAATGAGCGCGTCGCCCGACTCGCGTACCACGACCCAGCGGCCAAGCACCGGCCGCCCAAGGGCGTCGTGGACCACGGTCGCCGAGGTGTCGGATCTGACCGCCTTTCGGAGCGCCTCAAGAAAGCCCGGACCGCCGTCCGAAAGCGGCAGGAAATCAAACGTCCAGTCTGGTCGCGCGCGCCGCAAGCCCGTTCGAATAGCCGTCGCTGCCTCGTCTGCTGAAAGGCTGCCCTTGAATTCCTGCGGCGCAATCAGCACACGCAACTGCTACAAACCCTCGCGGTAGAACTGCACCAGCGCCAGGCCAAAAACAACTGCGATGTAGATCCAGATGGCGTTGCGCCCAAACTTCAGCAAGTCCCGAGCAGACTGTGAGCGAAAGACCACCGCCATCACCGCCAGCAGCACGAAGCCCAAAATCACCGACCAGGCAAGGAAGGCCCTCACGGCTTCGATCCACTAGAGCGAAGCACGCTGTCAGGCGTCAGTGGTTACCGTCCGCTTCGCGAACCGCCAATCAGCGCCAACTTTCACGAGTTCGTCGTTATAGATCGCGGTCGCCAAAATACCAGCCGGTGGGCGTTCTCCTGGCGTCAGCCGCAGCAAAATGAGGTAACAGCTGCCCGTCGCCCCGTTGCCCGCTGCCTCCAGGATGAGGTTGTTGGTCCAGTGGCGCGCCTTTAGCTGCTGCGCGAACCCGTTGGCGAAGCCGGCCAGCGCCTCAGTCCCAGTGAACGTCCCGTTGCCAGAAGAAAACACACCGTCGGCCGTGAACGTTGCCGCCCATGCGTCCCCTTTTCCGGAGTCGATCGCGTGGTTGTAGCGGGCGTATAGCTGTTGAATGGACAGTTGGTCTTCGGTCGAAAGGCTCACTCGGTGTCTCCAGGAAGAATGCCCCGAAGCATACGCGGCAAGACGGCTTTCCGCAGCGGCTGCCAGATGCCGTCCCGCAATGGCGCGGTACCGTACTATACCGTCATCCCGTGCCAAGGATTCTCCTGATGTTGATGCGAACCACCGCGCTCCTGCTAGGCGCGATGATCCTCTTTTCGGCCTGCGACAGCGGTCGCAGCTACCCCGAAAAAGGCGACGGGGACTACGACCTCAAAGCCATGGCCTTGACGACGACAGACCTGCCCGCGGGATTCACCGAGCAGGACCTGGGCGAGGGAGATTTCGACAATGCCGCATGGGCAGAGTTTTTCGGTGTCGATGACATCGAGGCAAAGCAGGCGCAGCTGGATGCCCAAAAGCGCGTCAAGTCTCGCGTCTCTTCCTTCGCCCCGGACGAGTTAGGCAAGCTCTTCCATATCACGGCGATCTCCACGCTCTACGAAAATCCACAGGCAGCTACCGATTCGGCGGCGAAGTTCGCTTGCGGCTTGCCGATCGCTGACAAGCAGCCGCTTTCGCCCTTCTCCGTGCCAACCATCGGGGACGGCGCCAACGGTTTCTTTGTAGACACCCAAACCGAGTCCGGCCTCCACCTTGTGGACACCACGATCTGCTTTCGCACCGGACGCGTCTTGCACTCGATTCAGCAGACAAGTCTCCCGGGTACCGAGGATGTCGCGCTTGCCGTGCGGCTGGCCGAAAAAATGAAGGACCACGTCGATGCGTTCTTCGATGGCAAAGCCCCGCCGGCGACCACTACCCCGGCAAAGCGAACGCCCTAGGCGGATTCCTGTCTGAGGGCGTAGATCGTGCGGCCCTTGGCGCACAGCTTGCCCGCTCCGTCGATGATCGAGACTTCGGTTACCACCGTTGTCCGCCCCTTACGGAGAACCGTCGCTTCCGCGTAAATCTTCTCGCCTAGCGCCGGACGCAGGTAGGTGATGTTCAGGTCCACGGTGCCGGCGGTCGTCTCGCCCTTGCGCAACATGGGTACCAGCGCCTCGAGCATTGCAATATCCACCATCGCCGCCAGCAAGCCGCCGTGTACGCTGCCGCCCACCCCGCCAAGCGTCACCTTGCTCGTCGTCAGGCAGATGCGTGCCGAGCCAGCCTGCAGCTCCTCAAGCGTGAGCCCTAACACCCTGTGCAACGGAAACTCCTCGAATTCCCTCTTGTCTTTAGCGACGTCGATCGGAGACCTCGCGTCCGCGGGTTGTTCTGGCGAGGGCGTCTGCAGTTCCGGGTGTACAGTCGCAGCTAGCTTGATCGGGGGCTCGGCTTCGACCTTTTCCTTGGCCCAGTCCATCATCCGGTCGGCCCACGGGCGTTCGGCCGCTCGATTCGGCTGTTCCGAGTCGTCGCTCACCAGGCCGCGCCCGACGGGCGGACCGCACCAGCTGGGGCGCTCGCGTAGTCCTCGAACGGGCTGTCGCGCCAATCAAGGGCCGCCTTGAGACCCTTCTCGCGTGCGATCTTGCCGAACTCCGCCCCTCCAGGCCGCACCCGCCCCAACTCCTGAATGTCTCCACCGACCGCCAGCGAGGTGCGGATCCCCATCACTTCGTAGACGCGGTTCACCTGCCGCTTCGTCATCTGCAGCATGGCCGAATCGACGTTCGCAATGCGTTCGGCGAACGCCTCGGTTACTTCCTGCAGATTCGCGATCGGCACGGCACGGTTCGCCCAACCCAATTCCACGGCCTCTGCCCCGGTCACGCTGTCGCCGGTATAAAGCAACTCACGCACCTTCTTTTGATGCATGTGCCAGGGGTGATAGACGATGTCCACCGGCGTCATCGCGCGTACCGGCGGGTAGCCGATGACAGCATCCTCGGCCACAAACATCAAATCGCACATCGTCGCCAGTTCGGTGCCGCCGGCGAGGCAGTAGCCGTGCACCATCGAGATTACCGGCTTCGTCAGTTCCCAGATCTGCCAGTAACCGCTGAGCAGATGCTGCGGCCACTGCCCCTGGCCGGGATGAATTGGCCCAACGCTGGGGAGACCACTGCGTCGCTCTACATAATCCCGGTCATCAGCGGTCTTCGAAATTCCGGAAAGGTCATATCCCGCGCTAAACGCCCGACCCGAGCCGCGGATGATTATCACCCGCACGTCGGGGTCCACCTCGAAGTCCTTCAGCGCGTCGAACAGCTCGGCGCGCAGGTTGTGGCTCAACGCGTTCATCTTCTCAGGGCGGTCGAGCTGAATGATCGCGTGGCGGTCCTTCTTAAACGTCTTGATGTCGGAGTACTCAGTCATGCTGCGATTCTGCGTACCCCGGCGCGGCTTGTCGATGCCTCAGCTAGCCGCTAAGCGCCGGCGCCACTTCGCCCTGGGCAACTTTCGTTCGGAGCCGGCCCTGTCCGGCCTGTCCATAGCGCTCGATCAGCCACGCGATCCCCAAACCAGCGAACGAGACGATGGCCCCCGCGATCGTGTCGATGATGAAGTGGTTTCCCGTCATTACTACCGAAAAGAACATGGCAATCGGCCACAGCGCGCCGAACAGCCAGAACAGCGGATGCTTGCCTTCGTACGCTACGATCACGCCCAAGAGCAACGACCACCCGAAGTGCAGGCTTGGGATAGCCGCGAATTCGTTGACGAAGGCTTTCGTCTCCTGGGCGTTGTAGCCCACACGGTCGAAGGCCGCCATCGTATCGATGAACCCGCCGAACGGGATGAGCCGCGGCGGAGCCACCGGGAATGCCCAGTAGATCACCACGCCAATCGCCCCCGAAGCGAGGAACGCGTTTCGCGCCAGGCGGTAAGCCGGGCGGTGCCGCACGTACAGCCACACGGCCGTTGGGATGACCAACGGCATGTGCCCCCAGAAGTAAATGCCGTTCATCAGCTTGATCAACCAGAAATCGTCCAATATCCAGGACTGCATCTCCAGCTCCCAGTAGATGTGCAGCCGTTGTTCGAGGTCGATGACGTTGAACCCCCGCACCATCGCCTCGCCGGCCCGCCCGACGACCAGCCCGCGGATCAAGAAGTAGATGAGGAACGCGACCACCACCACCACGAATTCGTGGAGACCCACGCGGGCGCTTAGTTGCCAGGCCCGGCGTGCTCCGCCCACGCGCTGCGCTCCTCCGTCGGAGCCGCTTCCATCTATACCCGGCAGACCAGCAGGTTGCCCATTCGCGCCGTCCACTACACTCTCCACCTGCACGGTAACAAACTTCGGTTTTGGAGTAACGACACGGTGGAATTCACTGTCACGGGCGGAGATATTACGCGCTCCGATGCGGACGCAATCATCGTCAACCTGTTCGAAGGCGTCACAGCCCCCGTCGGAGGCACGGGAGCGGTGGACCAGGCGCTCGGCGGCGCCATCACAAAGCTCATCGCCCAGGGCGACATTCGCGGCAAGGCGGGCGAATTCACGCTGATCCACACCATGGGCAAGATCGCCTCGCCGCGAGTCGTCGTCGCCGGGTTGGGCAAGAACAAAGACTTCGACATCGACGCTGTCCGGAACCTGGCGGCGAACGTGACCCGCTTCATTCGCAAGCCCGGCGTCAAGACCGTGGCAACGCTCGCCCACGGCGCGGGCATCGCCGGACTCGATGCCGCCGCTTGCGCCCAGGCGATCGCCGAAGGCACGCTTCTGGGCGCCTACCGCTTCACCCGCCACAAGGCGGCCGACAGCGACCGCACAGACCTCACCTCGGTAACGATCATCGAATCGGATGCCTCAAAGCTCGTCACGATGCAGAAAGCAGCAGCTCACGGGCAGGTGCTGGCAGAGGCTACGAATACCGCCCGCGACCTTGCCAACGAACCTTCGAACCACCTCACGCCCACGGACCTCGCAAGTCGCGCCGAAACGCTCGCAGGCGAGGCTGGAGTCGAATTCGAAGCGCTCGAACGCGCGGACATGGAAGCAAAAGGCATGGGCTCTCTGCTTTCGGTGGCGAAAGGCAGTGCACAACCTCCGAAACTCATCCGCATGTCCTACCGCGGCCGTGGCGGCGATGGCTACGACCTGGCGCTAGTCGGCAAGGGGATCACTTTCGACACCGGAGGCATCAGCATCAAGCCAGCCGCCAACATGGAGGCGATGAAAGCAGATATGACCGGCGCTGCCTCGGTCGTTGCGGCCCTCGCCGCGATCGCAAAATTGAAGCCGAAAATCAACGTTGTCGCCATCGCCCCCTGCACCGAGAACATGCCCGGCGGCAACGCCTCCAAGCCCGGTGACGTGGTCACCGCGATGAACGGCCGCACGATCGAGATCATCAACACCGATGCCGAGGGCCGCCTCGTGCTCGCCGACGCGCTCTGCTGGGCGAAGGAACTCGGCGCGACGCACATCGTTGACGTCGCCACGCTCACCGGCGCCGTTACCACCGCGCTCGGGGACGTCTGCTTCGGCATCATGACGAACAACGACGCCTTCTGCTCGAAGCTCGAAGCGGCCGCCTCGTTGGCCGGCGAAAAGACCTGGCGACTGCCGATGTTCAAGGAGTACGACGAGTACATCAAAAGCGACTTCGCGGACCAGATAAACACCACCAAGCGCGGCGCCGGCACGATCGCGGGGGCCAAGTTCCTCGAACCGTTCGTCGGCGACACGCCCTGGATCCACATGGACATCGCGGGCGTGGACAATATGCCCGCCGACAAAGGCTGGATCGCTAAAGGCGCCAGCGGCTACAGCGTCCGCGCGATGATTAACCTTGCGCTGGCCATGGCGGTGTAGCTAGTCCGGCAGTAGCGTCCGAGGACGCTTGCGCGCCGCACCGGGCGCGCGAATGTCCATCCGCACGTAGGCTGTTGGGCCTTCGAAGTGAACGTCTGTCGGGTACCCGGATTCCCGGAACACGGTGAGCATCCCGCGGTTCTCGGCCAGTGTCATCGCCGTTAGCCGCTCGATCTTTTCGCCCTGGGCGTGCTCCGCGAGCATTCGCAGCAAGACGCCACCGATCCCCAGCGATTGCAGGTTGTCCTCCACCACGAATGCAACCTCAGCTGAGTGTTCGCTCTCGCGTTCATAGCGGCCAACACCGCGAATGGCCTCTTCGCCGGGAAAGCAAGCCACGAACGCCGCGCGATCGCCGAAATCCACTTCGGAGAAGCGCTCGGCCATGCTGCCGGAGAGATGGGGCATCGCCGTGAAGAAGCGCAGCCTCGTCGTCTCGCGCGAAAGCCGCTCATGGAACGCTTGAAGCCGCGCCGCGTCGTCCGGCTCGATCGGCCGAAACCTCATCGTGCGCCCATCACGCAGTTGGGCGCAGCGGACGCCGTCGGTATCTAGTGCTTTGTCATGCAACTCGTTTGTGCCACTCATGTCGTCTATCGAGTGTATCGCAGGGACGTTTCGGGTCCGATCGATGGTTTGGAGACGGTCAGAGTTTGCGCCCGAAATAGTCGAGAATGACGTCGAATCGGCCCTTGCGATGACTCGGCCGCCCGGCGCGCGAAAGCTCGTGATCCTCATCCGGGAAACGCACGAACTCCACATCCTTGCGTCGCTGTTTCAACACCACGAAGAGCTGCTCACCCTGCGAAATCGGGCAACGCAGGTCGCTCTCCGAGTGAAGGATCAGCACGGGCGTCTCGATGTTCTTTGCATACGTCAGCGGTGACTGACGGAGCAACAACTCCAGATCGTCCTGGATGGTCGCTGCCTCGCCGAGGTACTGGCGGTTGAAGGTGCCGCCAATATCGCTGGCGCCCTGCATGCCGTACCAATCGTTTACCGCGCGCTCGCTGATAGCCGCCTTGAAGCGCTGCGTGTGCCCGATTGCCCAGGTTGTCATGAAGCCGCCGTAGCTCCCGCCGATGACCCCCAGCCGCGCCTGATCAGCCCACGGCATGCGCTCCAGCGCAGCATCGAAGGCGGTCATCACATCGTGGTAGTCCGGGCCGCCCATGTCGCCAACCAACGCCCGCGCAAACGCCGTGGTCTGCCCCGAGCTTCCGCGCGGGTTGCAGAAGACGACGCCGTAGCCCGCCCCCGTATACACCTGGAACTCATCGAAAAACGTCTCGCCGTACTGCCCAAACGGCCCACCGTGCACGTTCAGCAGCACGGGATACTGCGTGCCCTCCGCGTACACGACTGGCTTCATCACCCAGCAATCGACCTCCACGCCCTCGTCGGTGGGCACAACGAAGTGCTCGGCACTGCCGATTCCGGTGGTCAGGACGAAATCGCGGTTCAGGTTCGTCAGCTGCCGTTCCAAGCCCGTCTCCAGATTGAGCAGGAACACCTCGGCGGGCGCCGTTACGCTTGTCGCCGTCATCGCCAGCTGCTTGCCATCGGCTGAGGCCGAATACCAGCTGACCATCCGCCGACCGCCGCCCAGCCACTCGGTCGTCTCGCCAGCTTTGGCGCGAATCGGTGCGACGATCCCTCGGTCCTGCGCCGCCGAAAGCAGACTCCCGTCCGCACACCAGACAGGACGCGGAAGCGACGTGGGCGCGCCCAGTCCCGTCTCGCGGTCGCAATCTGGATCGACCTGCCGGAGGCCCCCTCCAGCCGCGTCCGCCAACCAAAGCGTCCCGTTCGAAGGCCACACCGGGTGGTTGATGTAGGCCAACGTGCCGCCGTCCGGTGACCACGATGGCGCGCCACAGCCGCCCTTGGTTTCCGTGATCTGGCGCGGTTCGCCGCCCTTAGCGGCCACCACCCAGAGGTCTGAATTGCTGTCGTACTCGCGCTCCTCGTGCCGCGCCGAGATGAACGCTATCTCCGCGCCATCCGGTGACCACGCAGGCTGCGTGTCGTCCCAATCTCCGTCCGTGATTTCGAAGGGGTCGCTGCCCGCAACTTCGACCACGAACAGATGCCGACGGTGGTCGTACGTGAAGCCCTCACCGTTCACCCGATATTTCATGCTCGTAATCCGGCGGTACGGCTTCGCTTTCTTCGTGTCGGGATCAGGCGGTTCGCCGACCTTTGCGCTAAAGGTCAGTTTCTTGCCATCCGGCGACCACGCGGCCGCCCCGGCCCCAAGCGGCAGCTTCGTCACCACGCGCGATTCGCCGCCGAACGCCGGGATCACACAGAGCTGCGGCTTCTCCTCCCCGCGTTCCGAGAGGAAGGCCAACCATTGCCCGTCTGGCGACCAGCGCGGGGCCGAATCTCGCATCGCGCCCGCGGTGAACTGGCGCGGCTCGCCGCCGCCGCTGTCGACCAGCCAGACCGCCGAGCGATAGCTGTCGTCAGAACGTTCCATCTTCGTGGCCACAAATGCCACAAGCTGGCCGTCCGGCGAAATCTCGCACTCGCCAACCCATGTGATGTCGTAAATCTCTTCGGGCTTCATCGTTGCGCTCCTTTGTCAGACGTATTCGAGCAGTTGCATTCCGACGCCGGACATCTCGCTAGCGGGCATCGTGGCGACACGCGTGCCCGGCAAAATGCCCTTCGCGGGGTCGTTCGGGCTGAAGCCCAGGGCGCGGGCCGTCGCGACCGCCTCATCGAGGTTTGGGACTTCGAAGGCGCACATGCTGGCGATGCCCGCCGGGCGGCTGTGCAAACGGCTCTCCGGCCCGTCTGGCCCCAGCAGCTCGAAGATCGCGTCCCCTACTTTCATCTGGCGGATGATCATCCCCGGCCCGCGCACTTCGCCAAAAACGGGCACGCCAAGCACATCCGTCCAGAATGTCGTGGCACCCTCCAGGTCCGGCGTAATCGCTGCCAGGTGGTCCAGACGCTTCAACGGAAACTTGTGGCTGAACCGGCCCGCAGCCGCTCGCCGGGCGTGGCGTTCGGCGGGCGTTTCGCCGTACTCAACCAGGCCAACTGCGAAGCCCAACTCCGCTACGTCGTCGATTGGCGCCACGTCGCAGATCTTCCGCCCATCGCTTCTAGTGACCTGCTCAACCTCGGTCTTGATTCCTCGCTCGGCCAGCTTCGCCACCACATCGTTGATGGCCGTCACTTCGAGCATCAGCCGCACGACTCCCTTGTCCACCTGTTCGATGTACAGCGAACGGCCTGCGCGCTCCGCCTCTTCGCGGTCGCGGATGCCGAGCAGTTCAACGAAAAAGTCATCGCCCGATCCGACGAAAAAGGCGCGGTTCTCCGTGCCGATTCCCTGGTGATTGGCCTGTGGGGTCAACGTCAGGCCGAGCTTCTCGTACGGCGTGGCGGCATCTGTGAGCGAGGAAACTGGGACGACAACGTGATCGAGAGACGTAACGAGCATCGCCGGATTCTACTCCGGACAACGTATCGGTGGTTGCGCCGCGATTCGTCTACACTTTCGCGAACAGACCGCATTGACTCGTCCGGCCGAATCGCCTCGCGAGTAGTCATACAGTCGGCTCGCAGCCAACCCCGGAGGGATCGTGCACACCGAGTTTTACGAAGCGGACCCTTTTGGTGGGAGCCGCGGAAACCTCCTCGTCTCGATCGACTCCGACTACCGTTGGGAGAAAGGGGACGAGGTCTGGGTGCAAACCGGCGAAGACCGCGTCAAGCTCCGCGTAACCTGGGTGAACGTCACCGTCCGTGACGGCGTACCATCGCGCGAACTCCTTGGTTTGAAGCTCTGACTGCCCAACCGGCGCCCGGACCACGCCGCAACTGGCTATTGCCTTCGGCTGTCGTGGTCCTCACCGTCGCGGTCGTCGCCGCCACCATTGGTCTGGCGTGGATTCTTAACCTTGACGACCTTCCGCCGAAGCCTGCCACCTTCCAGTCGCCGCCCCATGCCATCCCCACGAATGTTTACGAAATCAAAGCGGCCGACGCAGATGGCTTGATCTTGGCGTCCGCCGACGGGAGCGATCTGCTCGTCCCCCGGCCGGCGACGACCGAGACGGTGGTAGCCGGCAGCACCATCAAAGCTGGGGATTGGGTTAACGTCATCGGCATCGTCGATGAGGTGCGCAATTTCTCGATCCGCGCCATCCTCGTGCTCCCGGAGCACGGCGCCGCTGGCGCCGATGGCGTGGCCCGCACGCCCTCCGGTTTCAGCGGCATCGAAACGCGCCGCGACCCCGCTGAGCGCATCATCATCGGCGGTCAGGTAGTCAAAGTTGAGGGCGGTACGGCAACGCTTGTTGCGGCAACCGGCGAAGTTACACTGACGTTTAAGCCCGAAACCGAGATTCTCACGGTGGCCAAGGGCGACCCGTCTACAATCCGCGCGGGCGACCGTCTTGCTTCGACACAGGCGGCCGCGGCGGGCCGGGCACTCCCCGCGTCACTCGTCGCGCTACAGGCTCCGGTCGCCACCGCCTCGCGCTAAGTTTCTGCCGCAGCCTCGGTGAGAACGAGTTCACGCTTCTTCCGGAACATGCCCATGTTCAAGCTGAGCGATTCCCGCCCGAGCAACAGAAAGCTGGCTCCGAGCAGGCTCACAGGCACCACGTTCACGAGGTGCGCGAGGATGGCGAAGCTGAGCGCTCGGCTGGCGCCGATGTCAAATGGAGCCAGCGACAGCGTGGCGGCGGCGTGGAACACACCGATGTAGCCGGGCGATGAGGGCACGAGCATGGCCAGGTTGGTCGTGCAGGTGAGCAACACGGCCACGGTCACCGGAGCATCGATGTCCAGCGCCCGCATGAGCAGATAGTTGATCGCAAAGGCGCCGCCCCAGGCGGTCCAGGACCATGCCCAGATGCGGAAGACATGTTGACGAGAGAAGAGCTGCCGCCAGCCTTCGCGGAATGAAACGGCTTCTTCTTTCACGCGGTCATTGCCGGGGACGAAGCGGCCCAACGAGAGGTGGCGCGCCAGGCGAGCCAGTTTCCTATGGCTGACGACGATGACTACAGCGGCCGCGAGCATCCCGGCGAGCGTGAACCACGCGGCGTGCAGCCACGGCAGATAGGTATCCGGGATGGGCAGGAAGGGGCTCACGAGGATAAACCCGGCGACGAGCGTTACCGAATCGGTCACCCGTTCGGTCAGAAGCGATGAGACGACATGCCCTGAGCGGAGCCCAGGCTGGCGGGAGGCGAGCGCCACTCGCGCCACATCGCCCAAACGCGCCGGAAGCACGTTGTTCAGCAGGAAGCTGATGTGGAGTATGCGGTAAAGGCGCGGCGTCGAAACTTCCGACTGCGAAGGCAAGAGAAGCCGCCAGCGAATGGTTTTCGCGGCGATGGAGACCATCAGGCAGGTGACGGCGAGGAGGACGAACCTGGGATCCGCACCGCGCAGGGCGTCGGCAGTAGCCGAGCGGTCGATAAGCCGGAATAACAAGCCTGCGCAAACACAGGTGATGATGAGTCCGATAATGAAGCGGCGCATCTCTCCTCGAGGAAACAGCCGGCAATCTGGATGCCTTAGTGAAAGAGTGCCACACTTTGTCGCTTCCGTCAGCGCCCGTAGGGGGCTACGATCCGACGCGAATGACCGCACCCACTGCATTTCTAGCTCCCGAAACCGCGGAGCCAAGGGTGACCGTTGTGCCAGTCCCGCCTGGACGGGGGCTGAGGGCGATCGTCCTCCTCATCGTTCAGACCACACTCTTGCTTGCAATGGCTGCCACCGTGGCGACGAAGCTCTGGCAGGATCACATGTGGGTGGGCTTCGCCCTCGTCGGCGTGACGTTGGTTGCGTGGGCACCCGAACTGCGCCGATCACGCTTCCGGCGGTGGTGGTTCGCTTACATCGCCGGAATCTTCGTTTACACGCTGCTGCGCGCTTACGCGGATGAAACGCTCGTGCCGATCCGGACGGTGTACGTGATCGACATCGACAAGTTTTTCTTTTTTGGCACGGACCCGGTGGTCTGGCTACAGGATCGACTCTTTTCGCCCACGCGGTTGACGCCGCTGGACTTCCTCGCGGTGCAGGTCCATTGGTCGTTTTTTCTCGCGCCGCACTTGGGCGCGATCGCGATCTTCTTGTGGCGACGAGAGCTGTTCCCGCGCTACACGGTGCTCGTCGTGGGCACGATGTACCTCGGATTAGCACTGTTTTTCTTGCTTCCCACCACTCCACCGTGGCTCGCTTCCCAGGCTGGACAATTGCCTGGCGTTTTCCGGGTGATGGACTTTGTCGGCGGGCGGGTGGATTCGGAGACGTATCGGACGTTTTATGCCTCGCTCGGCGAGCCCAATTCAGTCGCCGCGATGCCTTCGATCCACATGGGCGTGACATTCGCGATGTACCTCTGGGCGAGGGACCATTACCGGCGACTTGCCTGGGGATTGCTCGCCTACAGCGCGCTGATGGGCTTCAGCCTGCTTTACCTCGCCGAACACTATGTAGCGGATCTCACGGTGGGAATCGCTTGCGCGCTCGTTTGCTATTGGGCGACAAAACGGCTGCTTCCGGACCCGCTGGAGCCTGAACCCTCGTTCGATTCGTAGCGATGCCTGGATTACCCGGAAAGGTGGAATGCCTGGCTGCTGTTGGGACGTGCTATGCGACCGACGCTGCCCCTTCGGAATGGCCGGGGAAGGCAGTATGCCTTCGAAGTCGATAAGTAAACCGAGCCCGATGGGCCCGTATTCCTCGGACCCGGGCCGGACGCTCCAAATGGGCTAGTTCGGACATCCCTCTCGATGCTTGCCGGGCTGCTGCGGTGGCCAATCGCGCTATACCGTTTGCGCCGGGCGCGCTAGGATCGTTGTTGTGACAGCTCGACAGCCGCGCCGCACTCGCCGGCGCACGACTCCCGCCGCTTCGCTCCCCCGACCAACCGCTGTTGATAGCGAACTTGGCGCTACTGAATCGGCCGCTGCCAGATCGGCTTCCACGCGCCGTCACCGCGAGCACCATGTAACGAAAGACTACGGGTATATTCACCGCGACTTGCTGACGGTCGCTGTGATCGGCGTCGCCGTGATCGCTTTCATCGTCGGGATGTCGTTCGTCGTTTAGCGCAGGTTTTGGTAGGCGAAGTAGACCGCGACGCCAGCGGCCACGAGCCCATAGAGCGCCACCCTCGGTTCTACAAAGAGCAGCTGCATGGACCACGCGATGGCGATGCCGAAGATGGCGAAGCCAACGATCATCGGCCCGCGCTTCCGCCCCGTGGCGAACTCCATCATCCGCGTGAACGCGTAGCCAAGGCCCGCGCCCACGAAGATCGAGAGAAAGCCGATGCTGAAGGGCAGCAGCACGAACCCCCAGATCAGCCCCATGACGACCCCACCGACGACAGATGCGGTCGCGGCGCGTGCCATCACCCCGTTCGTCATGGTGTAGACCGGCGACTTGGCGATGCGCGCGCATTCGCGGCAGCGCGCGCCGACAGGCGTCTGGATCATGCACTTCGGACAGATCGGCTTCTCGCAGCGGCTGCAGCGCAGAGCAGTCTGCACGCCGGGGTCCCGTGGGCAGGCGACAACGCCTTTCGGCCAGTTGGTTGGTGCATCGCCCAGCTGTGACGGCACGCTCGCTGCCGCCGTCATCGCTGGCGCGCTCACGATTCCACGGGAGCCGTCGTAATGGGCGCGCCGCTCGGGATTCGACAGCACGGCGTAGGCGCGGTCCAGGTCTCGACGTTTTTCGCGCACAGCGGGGTCGGCGTCGGACCCGTATTTCTTACTGAGGCCGTTATAGGCAGCTTCGATTACCTCGGCGGAGGCGCTCGTTGATACTTGCAGGGTTTCGTAGTGGTCATCCACGCCCGTGGACTCTTTGGTGTTCATCTACTACTGATCGTAGCGCGAAGCTGGTAAAGAGGCGGGGCATCGCTATGCGGGCGATTCGGCGGCCAGGTCAACAAGCGCGAAGGAGATGACACCTTCGGCCGCCAGTTTGCCATCGACCGTCGCTTTGACGCGCCCTTTGCCTATTGGGCCGCGCATTTTGTCCAGCGTGAATTCGAGCCGCAGTTGGTCACCCGGGACTACGGGCCTGCGGAAGCGCATGCTTTCGATCCCGCCGAAGAGCGGTGTCTTGCCGGCCATCGCCACGCCTTTAAGCAGCGAGACGGCTGCCACCTGGGCAAGCGCTTCGACGATGAGCACACCGGGCATTACTTTGCGTCCGGGGAAGTGGCCGTCGAAGAACCATTCGTTCGCTGTAACGTTCTTGATTCCCACTGCGCTCTGGCCCTCTTCGAGTTCGATGATGCGGTCTACGAGAAGAAACGGGTAGCGGTGCGGAATGATCTGCTCGATCTGGTCGGCTTCGATGATCATCGGGGGCCCTGTATCCCGGTGTTCACGCCGCGTTCTTCCAGGAACCTCACGAAGCGTTGCACCTCATCGTCCGGGAAGGGAATGTCGCCAATCTCGCGGTCGTCAGGATTGCCAAGGCCGTGGTAGTCGCTTCCCCCGGAGGTAGCCAGGCCGAGCTCGGCGGCGAGCGCGCAGTGTATCGCGATGGTCGCCGCGTCGTAGTGCTTGTAGAAGGTTTCGATCCCGTCCAGGCCCCAGCCTGCCAACTGCTTCACCGCGGAGGGGTAGTCGTCCGCGATGTAAATCGCGTGGGCCACGAACACGACACCGCCGTTTTCGTGGATGATCTTGATCGCGTCGGCCGGGTCCAGCTTCTCGCGGTTGACGTCGATCGCTTTGCCGTTGCCTAGCCACAGGTCGAACGCCTCCTGGACGTTCGCGACGTAGCCCGCTTCCACGAGCGCACGAGCGACGTGTGGGCGCCCGACGGTCGCGTCGCCAGCAATTTCAAGTACCCGTTCCAGCTTGACGGGCATGCCGTGTGCGTGAAGAAGTTCGACCATCGTGCGCGTCCGGCCGATGCGCCCGTCGCGCTGCCACGAAAGGAAGTCTTGCAGTGGCTTCGCGGCGATATCGACGCCGAACCCCAACAGGTGGACGTCGGCGGCGCCGAGGTCAGTGCTTAGTTCAAGTCCTGGTACGAGCCGCAGTTGAAGGCGGTCGGCGGCGCGCTTTGCTTCGACGAAGCCTTCGGTCGAATCGTGGTCCGTTAACGAAACGGTGCGCACCCCTCGAGAGGCGGCCGTTTCCATCACCCACGTCGGCGTGTGGACGCCGTCCGAGGATGTGCTGTGGAGGTGAAAGTCGCCGATCGAGTGCACCATCAGCACACCACCCGGTCGCAGCGCACGATGCTGGTGGCGCGCTTCGTCTGATCATCGGCTTCGATGAACAGCCCGTTGACGTTTGCCACCCCCGTTGCGGGCGGAAGCCGCGTGGGCATCTGGGTGATGAAGCGCGAGAGCACCGCTTCGATCTCGTCGCCGATGACCGAATCGCGGGCGCCGCACATGCCCGCGTCGCTGCAGAACGCTGTGCCGCGTGGGAGGACGCGATGGTCGGCGGTCGGCACGTGGGTGTGGGTGCCGACGACCGCTGTCACGCGGCCATCCAGGAACCAGCCCATGGCCTGTTTCTCGCTCGTCGCTTCGGCGTGAAGGTCGACGAAGATGAAGCGATTCGCGCCCACCTGCTTGACCGCTTCATCCACGGCACGAAACGGGTCGTCGTAATCGGCGCCCATAAAAGCGCGGCCGATGATATTGATCACCGTGAGGTTGCCCGCTTCGGCGATGCCGTGTCCGGGCGCGCCGGGCGGATAGTTTAGCGGCCGGGTGATGCCACCGGTGGAGTCCAGGTACTGGTACACGTCGCGGTGCTGAAAGGTATGGTTGCCGCCTGTGATGATGTCGATCCCGCAGTCAAACAGTTGCTCGGCGTGCTTTTCGGTGATGCCGCGCCCGCCCGAGATGTTCTCACCGTTCGCCACGACATAATCCAGGGCTAGCTCGTCGCGAAGCTCCGGCACGATGCGCACCACGGCATCGCGCCCGCAGTTCCCGACAATGTCGCCCAGGAAGAGCATGCGCACGTTAGCGCGCTATCTCTGAGGCCCGCGTCTCGCGGATGACGGTGACTTTGATCTGGCCGGGGTACTCCATCGTCTCTTCGATCTGCTGGGAGACGTCTCTCGCGATGCGCATCGCTTCGAGGTCATCGACCTCGCCCGGGCGGACGATGATGCGCACTTCGCGGCCAGCCTGGATGGCGAATGCCGATTCGACGCCTTTGAACTGTTTGGCGATGTTTTCCAGCGTCTCCAGCCGGCGCACGTAAGCTTCGAGTGATTCGCGCCGGGCGCCGGGGCGGCCACCGCTGATCGAGTCGGCCATCATCACGATTACGGCTTCGACGGTGCGTGGCTCAACTTCTTCGTGATGCGCCTCGATGCAGTGCGCAATCGAGTCTTTGACCTTGAACCGGCGGGCGATCTCGGCGCCGATGATGGCGTGAGTGCCCTCGACCTCGTGGTCGACCGCTTTGCCCAGGTCGTGCAGGAAACCGCCGGCGCGCGCCACGTCGGCGTCTGCGCCGATTTCGCGCGCAATCATGGCGGCGATATGGCCGGTCTCGATCGAGTGACGCATGACGTTCTGGCCGTAGCTAGTGCGGTAGCGAAGGCGGCCGAAGACCTTGAGCACCTCGGGGTGCAGGTTCAGCACGCCAGCTTCGACCGCGGCCGCTTCAGCAGCATCTTGCATGGTCGCTTCGACATCGCGCTTCGCCTTGGCCACAGCTTCTTCGATGCGTGTGGGGTGGATTCGGCCATCCTGCACGAGCATGCTCAGCGCCTGGCGGGCGATTTCACGGCGCACGGGGTCGAAGGCGCTGACGGTCACGGCGTCCGGAGTGTCGTCGATAATCAGGTCTACGCCAGTGGCCGCTTCGATGGCGCGGATGTTGCGCCCTTCGCGGCCGATGATGCGGCCCTTCATGTCGTCGCTCGGGATCTGGACGACTGAGACGGTGCTCTCGGCGGTCACTTCCGAGGTGTAGCGCTGGATGGCGGTCGCAAGGATCTTACGCGCACGGATACCAGCGGTGGCTTCGACTTCTTTCTCGATTTCGCGGACCTTTCGGCTCGCTTCGTCGCGAATCTCGATCTCAACGGCGGCAAGAAGCTGGTCGCGAGCATCGTCCATCGTCAGATTGCTGACGCGCTCGAGTTCAGTTGCCTGGCGGTGACGTAGCTCTTCGGCTTCCGAGCGGAGGGCATCTACCTGGTCGCCGCGCTCGCGCACGGCCTGTTCACGTTTTTCCAGCGCCTCGGTTTTGCGGTCGAGGTTTTCTTCTTTTTGTGCGAGCCGTTGTTCGACGCGAGTGGCTTCGGTCCGACGTTCCCGGACTTCAGACTCTACGTTGTTGCGAAGGGTGAGGGTCTCTTCCTTAGCCTCCAGGACCAATTCTTTTTGACGCGATTCGGCCTCAGCGAGTATGCGGCTGGCCTGCTCCTCTGCCTGTTGCAGTGATGTTCCATCGGAGCGTTTGCGAACCATAAAGCCCGCCAGCGCACCAACCAGCAATCCCACGATGAGGCCGACGATAATGGCAATTACCGCCAGCATTTGAGTTCTCCAAGGTTGTCGAGACGTACGACATGAGCGTATCCATCCCGCGGCGCTTGGCCGGTGGGGACTTAACGAATGCTACTCTCGTGCGAAGCGAAGCGTCAAAGAATTGGAGCTTCACTCGCCCTCTTCCGGGCAACTGCGCAGCTACGATTCAGCGGCCAGTTGATCTTCAGCGAGTTCGGCTTGATCCACTTGTACCGCTTCCCAGGCGAGGCGGGTGGCCTGCGCAGTCACGTCATAATCGAAGCCGCGGCGGCGCAGGAAACCGCCGACTTTCGCTGCGAAACTGTCGTAGTTGGAGGTGGAGGCCCGGCGGGCTCGGTCGTGGGCTAGTTGGATGGCCACTTCGCGGTCATCAATGTCCTGGGTGACCTGTTCTACGGCGGCCATTTCGATGCCGCGGCCCAGCAGTTCGTAGCGGAGCATCCGGCGCCCTCGCGGGGCCAGTCGCCTGCGGTCTTCCACCCACGCGCGGGCGAACTTCTCGTCGTCCAGCAGTCCGGCGCGCTGGAGGCGCTCAATCTCCTCATCGACTGCGGCCGGCTCGATGCCGCGCATCCCCAGGCGTGTGCGCATTTCCGTCTCACTGCGTGCCCGGTGGGAAAGCAGCCGGAGCGCGGCTTCGTGGGCGTTTACGCGGTGTTCCGCGCCGTCCAGGGTCTCGAGGAGGCCGACGGTGGCAGGATCGCCAACAACGATGGCGGCGCGCTCGCACGCCTCATCACTAAACACGAACTCACGGCCGTCGGTGAGCACCACCAACCGCTGGCGGCCACGCGCGACGCTCCGAATTTCGATGATGATTGGTGTACTGGGAGGTTCGTTCATAGCTGTGCGACGACTGGCTAGAGCGCCGCTACTGGTTCTCCGATGGGTCTAGGTTGGGAAGATGGGAGGCCAGCCTGGAGGCGAATCTCGGTTTCGATCTCGTCGCGCAGCTCCAGGTTGTCTTCGAGGAAGGTCTTGGCGTTTTCGCGCCCCTGGCCGATGCGCAAGTCGCCGTAACTGTAGAACGCACCGTTCTTGGTGAGCACCGCGTACTCCACGCCAAGGTCGACAACGTCACCGGCGCGGCTGATTCCTCTCGGCATGGCGAACATGATATCGAATTCGGCCATGCGGAAGGGCGCTGCCACCTTGTTTTTGACGATCTTTGCACGGACCCGGCGGCCGACGACTTCGGTGCCTTTTTTGATGGACTCCACCGCGCGGATGTCGATCCGCACGGACGAGTAGAACTTCAATGCCCGGCCGCCAGGGGTCACCTCGGGGTTGCCGAAGACAATGCCGACCTTCTCACGCAGCTGGTTGATGAAGATCACCGACGTACTGGTGCGCGAAATCGTCGCCGTCAGCTTGCGTAGGGCTTGCGACATGAGTCGCGCCTGAAGCCCGACGTGAGCATCGCCCATGTCCCCTTCGATCTCGGCACGGGGCACGAGGGCGGCAACAGAGTCGATGACGATTACGTCGACGGCGTTCGATCGGACAAGCGCTTCGCAGATTTCGAGCGCTTGCTCGCCGGTGTCCGGCTGGCTTACCAGCAGGTCTTCGAGCTTGATTCCGAGATCACGGGCGTAGGCCGGGTCCATCGCGTGCTCGACATCGATGTAGGCAGCGGTGCCGCCCTTCTTCTGAGCCTCAGCCATGATGTGCTGGGCGAGCGTGCTCTTCCCGGCGGATTCCGGACCGAAGATCTCGGTCACGCGGCCTTTCGGTATGCCGCCTACCCCAAGCGCAATATCGAGGGCAAGCGACCCAGTCGAGATCGCCTCGATAGGAAGCGTGCTGTTTTCGCCCAATTTAATGACGGCGCCGCGGCCGAATTGCTTTTCAATCTGGCCGAGGGCCAGTTCCAGCGCCCGTGCGCGATCGTTGTCAGCCATCTGTCACCCGCCGTAATTGTTGACGCGCCCGAATGATATGGGTGGGCTCGCGCCGTGGATAGTAGCACGATGGGAACGGATGTTCTAGTACCCGTTCCCAACCTGCTGACGCCATTTTACGAAGCGTACGCGACACTCTTTGGCGCGAATCAGCCGAGCATTTCGCTTAGCCAGCGGCGGTGCTCCAGGTAGTGGAGGTAGGTGTCTCCGGCGATGCGCTGTCTGACCGGGCGCTCGTTCTCGCTTTCCCCAGGCACAAGGTGGGCGATGTGGCCCTCCGGCGACCCCGACCCCGATCCCGCTTTCCGCTCGTCCGGATCTCTCGGCGCGAACTTGCTGAACGTCTCCATCAACGCTTCGCGCGAAACCACGATGCGCTCGGCAAGTTCCGAGGGTTTTGGGGACCGGCGGATCTTCCAAGTTTCTGAGTGCTTCTTCGTCAAGCAGACTACCAAAGAGCACCAGACGAGCGGCCGCCAGGCGGCCGGCGAACGCCCCACGTAGGCTACGCCTATGACTCGCCTGAACGTCCGTGTCGTCCCCAACGCCTCACGCGACCAGATCGATGGCTTTGGTGTGGACGGCGTGCTGCGGGCGCGAGTGACGGCGCCGCCGGTGGACCGCGCTGCGAACGCAGCGCTCATAAA
>JBBQGT010000051.1:0-21870 GCA_038323265.1 Tepidiformales bacterium | reverse complement strand
TCAACCCTCTGCTAGTATTGCGGCGGCGGCAACGCACAAAGATGGCCAACCGGGCGGAAATATTCGGTCGAATGGGCGCAGCCTCCGTTTGTGCGAGGCTTGATAGTGAGGCAAGTCTCGGAGGGAGGACGCCACGATGCTGCGCGAATTGCCGCTGGCTGAATGCCATCAATTGCTCCTCCACAACCGCATCGGCCGCCTTGCAATGCGGGACGCCGAGGGGGCCTACGTCGTCCCTATCTCCTACGCCTATGGCGATGGCGCCATCTACGGCCACGCCGCTCCGGGGCGTAAAATCGCCCTGATGCGCCGTTGGCCCCACGTCTCTTTGCTGGTGGATGAGGTGCAGAGCCCCGCCCGCTGGCGGAGCGTCCTCGCCCGCGGCAAGTGGGAAGAGTTGCACACGGAAGAGGACAAGTTCCGTGCCCGGGCTCTTCTGCTCCGCGCCTTTGAAGGCAGCCTGATGAGCGTGACCGCTGGTCACGGCCACCGCACCTCGCTGGGCGAGGCGATCATCTTCCGCATTGTGATTGAGGAGATCAGCGGCCGGGCCGAGCACCTCTGATGAAGAGGCGGCCGCCGATGGTGAGCGCAGACGAGGCAGTCGCCCGGGTGCAGGACGGCCAAAGGGTTTACTTACACGGAGGAGCGGCAACGCCCATCGCACTCGTTGAGGCGCTCGTCAGGCGCGCGCAAGGCCTGGTCGGCGTAGAAATTGTCCACCTCCACACCGAGGCGCCGGCACCGTACGTCGCTCCCACACTACGCGGCCACATTCGTCACAACGCGCTCTTCATCGGCCCCAACGTGCGCAAGGCCGTGCAAAGCGGGGCCGCCGACTACACTCCGGTGTTCCTCTCCGAAATTCCCGATCTCTTCCGGCCCGGGGGTCCCCTCGAGCTGGATTTCGCCTTCGTACAAGTCGCCCCGCCCGACGGGGATGGAAACTACTCACTGGGCGTCTCGGTTGATTGCGCGGTGGCTGCTGTTGAACACGCCCGCATGGTTGTCGCGCAGGTGAACCACCGCATGCCGCGCACTGTCGGCTCCACCGTCCCCGCCGACGCTATTACGCTCGTAGTGGAAGAAGACTGTGAACTCCCCGAAGCCGGACTGGCGCCCATAACTCCTGAGTCGGTGGCCATCGGCAAAACCGTTGCCGCACTCATTCCTGACGGGGCCACGCTCCAACTCGGCATCGGGGCCGTGCCCAACGCCGTACTCAACCACTTGGGCGGCCACAGGGACCTGGGGATCCATACCGAGATGTTCAGCGATGGAATGATCCCGCTCATCCAAGCGGGCGTGGTGACGGCCGCCTCAAGACACGCCACGCCGGCGTCTCCGTCACCGCTTTCGTCATCGGCAGCCGCCGTCTTTACGATTTTGTGTATGAGAATTCAGGCCTGCTCTTTCTCCCCGCGGACTACACCAACGACGTCGATGTGATTGCCTCCCACGAGAAGATGGTGGCCGTGAATGCTGCCCTGGGGGTGGATCTCACGGGCCAAGTCGCCGCCGATTCGATTGGCCCGAAGTTTTACAGCGGGATTGGCGGACAGGTGGATTTCATTCGCGGGGCCGCCCGTTCACGCGGCGGCGTGCCGATTATCGCCATGCCTTCCACGGCGGCAAACGGCGCGATCAGCCGTATCTGCTCTGCTTTTCCGCTCGGCGGGGGCATCGTCACCACGCGCGGTGATGTGCACTGGGTGGTCACTGAATATGGGGCGGCGAACCTCCACGGAAGGACGGTGCGGGACCGCGTGCGGATGCTCATCGAGATCGCTCATCCCCGCTTCCGCGCCGCCCTCCACGAAGAGGCTGGCGCGCTTGGCTACATCAGCAACTCAGGCGCCTGATGCTGGGCCTGGCTCCGTGCAGTGGCGATAGACCCAGAGAGTCTGGCCCGGTTGGCCCTCTTCGCCGCCGGCAGCCCGCGCTAATCTCCTTGCGTCCGGTGCTGTCCTTGCCATCGGACCCCGGCTCACGTGCGGTCCGGGTAGCCGGAGTGAGCGTTCAGGGACCGCCCGGAAGCGTTACTCCTCTGGGCGGTCCCGTTCGTCACGGGCGAATGGGGTCACTTCTCACCGAAGCGCCAGGGTCGTGCAATTCCCTGAGCTGGACATTCGAGTCACTGATGGCCCATTGGCGCCAGCCGGCGCGCCTCGCTTAGCCGGCCGCCGTCCGTTAACCAGCCGCGGTCCGCTCCGTCGCCGCTGTTATGCCGCCCGTCGCGGGCGGCTCCTCTCGCCGCTCTTCCCGTGCATCGCCGCCTGCTGCACGGCAGAGTGCCGCTAAGGCGGCAACCACCAGACCCGTCTGATACGTATTGTGCAACCCAAGACCACCAGCAACGAGCAGCGCCACCGCCGTCGCTGCGAGCACCTCCCGCCCGCGCAGCAGCGCAACGAACGACGTGGCGATCGCCCCCGCGCCCGCCGCATATGCCACCCCTGGCAACGTCCCCGAGAGGCCCGCGTTCCACAACAGCAAGATGCGCGAAGTGGTAGCGCCGCCTCCCAGGAATATGCCGAACGCGGTCACACCCACCACCACGCCGACTGAAACGCTTAGCCGGTCAATGTGTCGCCGCGCCAACAAGGGGAGGCAGAGGGCGAACGCGACGCCGCTGATCTCTCCTCCAGTCAGGAGCCAGGAAGCGTCGAAGGACCTCGCCCCTTCCTGGCTGGCAGTTTGTAGCACGGTGTAGCCGCCGTTGCTGATGAACGCGATCCCGAGCATCCCAAAGGGCAACACGCATGGCCATCCCCAGCTTCCCGCCGCCAGGCCGGCGAGGCTGACGATCGCCAGCAGGGAGGCGATATCCAGCATCATCCGTCCCCCGACCCCAGCTGCGGCCATGGCCGAGGTCATCAAGAAGAGCCCAATTGCAGCCGTCGCCACGCGTCTTCCCGAGTGCCGCTCGGCCGCGAGACTCCAGCCAAGGGCTGGCAGCACAAGCAGCATTAACGCCACCGAGAGGAAGTACGCGTACCGCCCAATGAGGGCTAACGCCTCGTAAGGCCCCTGCAACGCCTCAAACGCCGGGATGTGGATCGCCGTGCGGGTAAAGGTGCGCAGGATCAGCAGTTCAACGATCGCCGCCGCCGCAAGTCCGGCGGTCAGGGCCCTGGTGTGCGCCCGGCTCTCTACCGACCCTTCCGGCCATCGCATCGCTGCCACTACCTGCCTCCTTGATCCCGCATTCCATAAACGGCGAGACCGACCCCGAGTCCGCTCAGGCCCACCAGCGAAAGCACGGCCAATAGGGCGATCGGTGTGCCGTTGCTCCCTCCGCCTGGCGTTTCGGCGGAGCCGATCCGCAGCGTCACAAACTGCGAGACCGACTTCCGGCCGTTGCGGTCGTCTTCGCTTCCATTCCAGACAGCCACTGCCATGTCCGTCTTCATGCCTGCTGCGAACTTCGCCTCATTGAAGTCCGTGCTGGTGTAGCTGCGGGAGAACACGACCGCCCAGCTATCGCTCACGCGCACGCCTTTGCCAGTGACGTCTTGGACATTCGCTGGCGTGAGCGTCCCAAACGTTTGCGAAATAAGCGTCTGCACCGCCCCAAGTTCCGGATTGGCGAACGGATTGCCGGCATCGCGTGCGGTGTAGAAGAGAGTGTCCTTCTTCACGTCCAAGTCGATCTGGGAACCGGCATACACATCCACAGGGTCACGCAGCCCGCGTTGGGAATCTGCTCGCCAATGCCAGATGTTGACCCCGGCGTCCGCCTGGCCCATGCAGATCGAAGGGACCGTGCTCGCCGAGAGTGCGGGAAATTCCAGTGCCACCGCGTCCGAGAAGTCCTCGACTTTCGTGGTGCTTTCGTCCACCGTGGCATCTGCCCAACTGACGCGGAGGTAGAGGTGTTCCTTGAAGTGGACCGCCTGGAGGTTGACGGTGGCGATGCTCCCGCCGCCAGCGGCGTAACTGCCCAGCTGTCCACTGAGCGGTACATGCACGGCCCGGGCGGTGTTCCAGGCGGCGTTCGTAGGATCCAACCCCGGGTCTGCGGGCGCCCCATAGGCCGTCACGAACAGCGTCTGAGAAACGGCCGGGTTGGCGTTTGCCAGTTGCAGGACCGCGGCCACAATCATGACGCCTAGCGCTACGATGATCGGCCGCCAGTGGTGTACGCGTATGAGCTTCATCTGTTCACCTCACCCAACCGGAATTTCGTCAAATGCGAAGATTGGGTTCCCGGGGCCATCGAACTCTGGACCGTGCGAGTTGCCCGGTTCGGGGGGAGCAACCGGCTCGCCGGAGACCTCTTCGGGACTCGCGCCCAGCGCTCGGCAGTCATCGGCAACCCACTCAGCGAGGGCAAGTCCCGCCACCTGGTAGAAGTGGCCCCGCGGCGCGCTTGCCGCAATCCGCCGGCCCAGCCCACCGGCCCAGCAGCCCAGGTGGTCCGCCAGGAACATCCGCTGGGCGCGAAGCGTCTGTCCGGCCCGCGGTAGGCCCAGGTGCTCCGCGGCATATGCCTGCTTGCGACAGAGAAACGCCATGAACTCCAGTTCCACCGGTATGTCGTCTGGCCGGAAGCCGGTGTCCGTCGAATCCACCCCGAACGCGTGGTAGAAGCCTGCGATATCCGCCATCCGCTGCGTCTGCTGGTGCGGATCTGGCGAGAAGTAGGCTGTCTCGAATGTGGGGCAATCCGGCGAGGAACTGAGCGTGCAGAGTTTGACGTAGGCCGGTTCCAGCTCTGCGCGCGTGGTTGTAATGGCGGCCCGCGCCAGCCCGGAGAGGGGGGTGTGAGCGAGGGCCGTCGCTGCCTCTTCCGCCGCTTCGTGGAGTGACTCCATAACCGTGTCGTCCGGATACGCCAGCGCGTACGCCAGCAGTGAGTAACCCCCCGCACGCGTCATCGCGAGGTCGCTGTTCATTGCCGTCGGCTTTGCTCTCATGGTTTGCCCCTTAGATCGTGTTCATCGCGAAGCGGTCTGGCCGTTCGATGAGCGGTTCGTCCACTGTCACGCGGACGATCTCCTTCCCCTGGCTGTCGTAGCCAATCACCGTGTCGTTAAACATTTCGCGCTTCTGGCCGTTGATTGTCAGTTCGCCCGTCTTCGGGCCGGGCACGACCTTGTAGCTGAAAACGATCTCCTGCGTCGCTCGAAACAGCTGGAGTACAGCCAACGCCTCGCGGCTGGGGTTGGTGTAGCGTTCGATCGCTTCGTCCACTCCCGGCCCAAACATCTGCCGCAGGTAGTCGCGCGGTACCCAGCGTGGCGGGATGTAGTAGACGTTTGGCTGGGTGCCGAACTGTGGGTACAGGGGCAACGCCATCTTTTCTACCTGCACCAGGAAGTAGAGAGGGTTCTGGCGGTCTTCGATCCACTGCCCCGTGTCGTCCACCTGGACGAGTCCCTGGAGCCGGATCTTGCCGATGCACGCCGTCATGCAGCGCGTCTCCATCGGCAGCCCCTCGGTTAGCGGATCGCTACCTTCCACCCGCGGGTAACAGCCGATGCACTTCTCCGATGTGCGCGTGCTGGGGCGATACATCGCCTTTTTGTAGGGGCAGGCCTCGACGCACTTCCGGTAGCCTCGGCAGCGGCCCTGGTCGATGAGGACAATGCCATCTTCCTCGCGCTTGTACGCCGCGTTCCGCGGACAAGCTGCCACGCAGGCAGGATAGGCACAGTGGTTGCAGATCCGCTGCAAGTAGAAGAACCAACCCTGGTGTTCGGGCAGCGTGGCGCCCCCCGGCGAGGTCTGCGTCGCCGCGTCTTCGAACAGGTTCGGCGTCTTCCATTCGTCTTCCGTGGGAATGTAGCCGGTGGCCTGGTTCTGCACCCCATCGGCGGTTTCGAATATGGTTTTGCCAGCAAACTGGCCGTAGGGAGCGTTCTTCGCGTCCTTCTTCGTGGCATCCCAAACCTGGTTCCCGGGATTCGCCTTCTCCTGCAAGTCAAGCAGCTTCACGTCCCAGTGATTGGGGTAGCCTCCAAATGGCTTGGTCTCCACGTTGTTCCACCACATCAGCTCCTGGCCGGGGGAAAACGTCCAGGTGGATTTGCAGGCCATCGTGCACGTCTGGCAGGCAATGCACCGGTTGATGTTGAAGACGGCCGCGAACTGCCGCTTCGCCTTCCCGGCCGGAAAGCGGTAATCCATTTCGCGGCCCAGTTGCCAGTTGTAGACCTTCGGCATCTCAGAACCCTCCTGCCGGTACTCCGTACACCTCATCCGCCAGGCGCTCGATGAATTCGCGCCCCCGACGGGCGCGGATGTCGAACGTCCCTGCGAATTGCGGCGACGCGAAGAGCCTCATCGTTTTCTGGCGGGGCATCCCCATGAGGGCGTACTCCTCAATAAAGCAGCGAGCCATCACTTCGTCCGCATCGGTCCCCGGCTCGACCGGGTACCGCATTGCGACAAATTCGTATGGGTCATCAGTTTCGAGGTCCTTCTCAGCCATTTCAAACCTTCCGGATCTGGCTGAAGCTGCCAGCAATGTAGCGCTTCATAAGCTGGTCCTCGGCGCCAGGCGACATCCCGGTGGTCCCTGGCGTCCAGGCTCCCTGGCCGTTCAAGCCCCCAGCCTCCGCCTTCGTGATCTTCACCAAGGTCTCCTTGGGAACGGTGTTAATGCCGTGGTTGTCTGCCTCGCCGCCGAACAGGAACGACTGCGCGGCTTTGGACTTGTGGAAGAGCGTGTCCGTCTGGTGCATCGGCATTGCCCAGTCCTTCGTCACGCTTTGGTGGGAGCCATAGCGGAAGTTAGATTGGTACCCGGTGTCGGCCGAGACCGCCCGCCCATCCGCGCGGCTCTCATGCGCCTTCACCGAACGCTCCGTGGCGATCCAGTTGCCGTGCTTAGTCATCACCACGCCCCGCGGATAGGCGGGGTTGAACTTCACCCGGAGCATCAGGCGCGCCACTTTGTAGTGCTCTTTGTGTTCGGGCTTGTCCCAACCGATGAAGGGCCGGTCTGCGGGGTTGGCATCCACCCAGACGTAGTCGCCATCGGCCAGTTTCAACGCCCTGGCATCTTCCGGGTTCATGTGGAGCTGCTGGTCCCCAACACCGGGCAGACGTTTATCCGCCCGGTATGGGTCGCTGAAGTTGCTCGCCCAGAGCGTCAACCAGTCCGTAGCGGCCCAGGAGGAGTGCACCGTGTGGCGGGTCTTTGGTGTCAGGAAGTAGAAGTTGTAGCCTTGCTCCCAGAGCGGATTCTTCGTCTTTTTTGCCTCTGCCCAGGGCAGCTTCACGTTCCGGACGGTGCGCCGTTCCGGGTCCAAATCGTCCCAGGCGATACCAAAGTCGTTCGGGCGGATCAGCGGATTGGAGCTAACGATCACGTTCGGCAGATACGGAGTCGCCTCAGGCCCTTCGCGATGGACGATGAAATTCTCTCCGTACTCGATTGCCTCCGGGATATCGCAGTACGAATTCATCCGGCCTGTATCCGTGTGGAACGGCATGCTGTCGTGAATCTGCTCCCAGTAGGGGATGCGCGGATATGTACGGAACATCATCAGCGCCGCCCCTGGCTCCCCGTACTTCCCACTCATTATGTCCGCGACCTGGTAGCCGCTGGTGGTGCCGGATGAATCAAGCAGCCGCTGGAGGTAGACCTCTGTCTTGCCTTCCAGCGCGAACTTCCAATAATCCGCGAAGCGCTTGTCGCCGGTCAGTTCGCTGAGCGCCTTGGCGACGCCGGCCATAATGCTGATGTCGTCCTTCGTATCGAAAATCGGCTTGATGCCGCCCTTCCAGATCTGAAGGAAGGGGTTCTGGCAGGACGCGGTGACTTCTACCTGCTGCATCTCCATCCACGAGTTGGCCGGGAGGATGAAGTCCGAATACTCGCAGGAGGCCGTCATCTCGATGTCCTGCGTGATGATCATGTCGATCTTGGGGAGGACGTTGAAGATCACGCCGTAGGCCCACTTCGCGTTGTTGATGATGTTGACATTGGTGGTCCACATCACCTTCGTGGGCGATGGCATGTGTGTCTTGCCGGTAAAGACCTTGCGTCCGGATTTGGGCGTATCGACGATGAGCGCCTGGTCGCCGTGGTCCCAGTAGGCGGGCTCTTCATCGCGCGTGTAAGCGTGGGCGTGGATGTCCTTTCCTTTTGCGGCCGGGTCCAGGTTCATTTCGAAGGGGTCTTCCGCCACCCAGCCCTTGAAGCCCGGGCCCGTCTCTGGCGTGCCCTGGAACAGCCCCGCTTTATAGTTGCCCGCCCAGGAGTACATGCCCGCTCCCGGTTTTCCGATGTTGCCTGTGAGCATGAGCGGCAGATGAACAGCGCGGTTGTGCAACGTGCCGTGGAACCAATGGTTGATCCCTTCGCCCACATGAATCGCCGCTGGCTTGATCGTCGCCAGGTCGACGGCGAGGCGCTCGATGAGGTCCGCCGGCGCCCCGCTGATCTCCGTCACCGTCTTCATGTCGTAGTCCTGCAGGTGGGTGCGATAGGCCTGCCAGAGCGTGAGCACCTCCACCTGCTTGCCGCTCGTCAGCGTCACCGTCGCCTTGTACTCCAGGTCCGGGTCGATCTTCTTTTCGGCGAGTTTGTCGCCCACGTCGTCTCGGGTGAGCGCCTTCAACGATTTCGAAGTCGCGTCGTACACGACGTAGTCTTGGAGCTTCGCGTATTGCTCCTGGGTCAGACCCTGCACCGTATAGCTTGGCCCGGTGGGATTAAGCGACGGCTGGTAGCCGGGGATCACGTCTCGCGGGTCGAGCCGCTTCAAGGTGTCTGCCCTCAGCAGCAGCGGGAAGTCTGTGTAGGCTTTTACAAACGGGGCATCGTAGAGGTTGCGGTCCATCAGGATCTTCGTGACGCCAAGGAAGATGGCGAGGTCACCGAGGCCGGGCCGCGTTGGAATCCAGTAGTCGGCTTTTGTGGCCGGCGGACTGTACTCCGGCGTGATCGTCACGATCTTGCCGCCGCGCTCCATGATCTCGATGAAGAAGTGGGCATCGGCCATCTTGTTTTCCACAAGATTCTTGCCCACGCCGATGTGCAGCTTGGCGCTGCGCATATCGTTGAAGTCGCAGTCCGGGTTCTGCAGCCCGGTTACGAACGGGACGCCCGGCGCCTGGTCTCCGTGCCAGGTGTAGTTCGTCCAGTTGCGCCCACCCTTGGAGTCGGCTGGCTTCACTCCGCGGACGTTCACATCGAGGAAGGCCATCATGTTTGAATTGCGGTACATCCCGTATTTGCCCATTACGCCGAGCAACCCCATGCCGCCGCGGAGCTTGAAGGTACGGGTGCCGGCGCCCTCCATCGCATCGACCATCTCGGGCTGATAGCCCTCGGCCAGGAGGATTTTCTTGCCCTCGTCTCCGGAGTAACGCTGGGCAACTGCCTTGAGCCCTTTGGCGGCGTAGGCGAAAGCTTCATCCCAGGTCACCCGGGTGAACGTGTCAGTTCCACGCGAAAGGAACTTGTACTTCTCCCGGTTGGCCTGGTCCAGGGCGGGGAAGCCGGCATCGGCCCAGGCCTTCCAGCCAACCCGGATCATTGGGCCCTTCAGGCGGTAGGGGCCGTAAACGCGCCGCGTCAGGGCGGCTCCTTTGTTGCAACCGCGTGGGTTCCAGGCGTTGGTGGATGTATTGCCATCCAGGTCACCTACCAGCTGGCCGTCGTAGTTCTGCTCGGTACGCATCACGATGCCGTTCCGCACGAAGGCCCGCAGCCGGCAGTTGTGCGTGCAGTTCGGCGCGCACACAAAGGTGAACGAACTGTCGTATTTGTACTGGTCCCGGTAAAGCTTTTCCCAGTTCCGGTTCGGGTAGACAAGCAAGGGATTGTCAATTCCCGGAGCGGCCTGAAGGAACGCCATCTTGCGTTCCATGTAGAGCGCCGTACCACCTGCCGCTACACCGGTGGTGACTTTCAGAAAGCTACGCCTGTCCATTCGGCCTATCCCTCCAGCACCGGTGAGGCCGCGCATGGCCGGCACCGGATCCCTGATTCGGTTTCTCTCTCCCGCCCATCGGCGACTTCTTCGCCGCACGCCTCGCAGAGCACCCGCCGCCTGGGCCTGCCGGGCCGTTCGAACTCCGAAAGCGTGAAGCTGCACGCTCGTGCTTCAAACAGCTCCGCTGCCGCCCACGTCCCGTAAGCCTGCCGCTGCATGGCGTGCCGCTCATCGGCATCCTCGCCCTCGCCCACGCGTTCGCGAAGATCGCCGCGGACGGCCACACGCATAGCAGTGCCGGTCCACTCGTCGATGAATGTGGCAGCTACCTTGCCGTAATCCCGCAACCTCAGGGTATGTTTGCTGAGACGGCAGCCTGTCACCGCCTGGAAGCCATCAAGGGCGCAACGGTCTGTCTCCGAAACAACGATCAGGCGCTTATCGAGGTCTGGGGCGGCGATGCCGAGGGCGTCCACGCCTGCCATTGCCAGCCGCGTCCCCAAAACCAACCCTGCGCAGCCGCGACCGCCGTGAAGCTTCAACGCAAGTCTCAAGAACGCGTCGATACGCGGGTCTCGGGGGAGCATGCCCGCGATCACTGGCAGACTGGCCGCTGCCGCTTCGCGGTTTCCAAACAACTCGAACCGTCCGATCACCGTTTCTTCGTCCGCCGGCTCAAGCAGGCTGGAGAGGATCGTCGGGTACGGTTCCGGGGTGTGGGTCTCCAACAGGATGAGATCCATCCCTTCAGGGACGTGGGCCAAGACTGCTTGCGAGTCCGCCCCACCAGCGGGATGGGTCACCTGCACCCGATCCGCGGCGTGCAGAACCATCGCTTCTGGACCACTGGCCCAAACACGCCCGGATGCCTTCTCAGGGAGGTCGATCTGGTGGTGTGTCCGCTTCGCCCAAGCTACCTTCCAGCCGCGTTCGCGCCCGCCCTCGATCAGCCGCTCAACGAGCGCCGTCTTGCCGGAGCGAGATGGCCCTCGTACTGCCACCACCACGGGCCCTACCAGCACTGGTTCTGCCAGGCGAATCCTGCTCGCAGCTTTCATGCGGAAAGAGTGGCGCCCGGTGCGGATCTCTGATGTGACATTGGTCACCACGATCCGACGAAACTCCGCAGCCACGCCGGACAACAATCCCCGGATCGCGGAAGGCCTCACCATGTCGCATCTCGTGGGGAAAGGGGGCAGCGGCCGCGGCGCTACCTTCAGGCAGCCTGGCTGCCCCATACTGCGCCATGGCCTCGCCGCTCACCCCGGAAGAAATTCTCGCCATCCCCCACCTCAAGGGGATCCCTGAGTCAGAGGCCGAACGTCTGCTTCGGAGCATCGAAGTCCGTAGCTACGGTCCGCGAGAAACGATCCTCGTCGAAGCGGAAATCTGCCGCGGATTCTTCGTCCTCCGCAGAGGCCGGGCGCGCATCTTCCGCAGCGGGTCCGATGGTCGTGAGCAGATCCTGCGCTTGCTCGCGGCGGGCGATAGCTTCGGCGAAGTGCCTGTTTTCGATGGCGGCCCAAATCCGGCGACTGTCGAAGCGCTGGAGCCCGCGGAAGCGCTGTTTATCTCCACGCCCGTCTTCATGGAGGTCATCACCCGCAATCCCGCTGTGGCACTCGCGCTACTGAACCATTTCGCGCGCAGGCTACGTTCGTTTACCGAATTGGTCGAACAGATAAGTCTCCAGACCGTCCAGAACCGGATCGCCCGCTACCTCTATCTCACCGCCCGAGAAGAGGGCGTGCAGACTGCGGAGGGAACTATCGTGCCTCGCTCCATCACGCAACAGGATCTCGCCTCGCTCGTCGGCTCCGTCCGAGAAGTCGTCAGCCGGACGCTAAAAGTGATGGAAGATGATGGTCTGGTGGAGGTGCGGCGTGAGGAATACGTTGTGCGAGACCTTGATGCCCTGCGCCGACTGCTCTAACGCCGCACCAGGCCAAGCTCCTCCAGGGCGGCGCGCTCGGCCATCTCCACGGTCCACTGAGGCGAATGGGTCAATTCCAGGTCGACCTTTGCCAGCGGAAAGGCGTAGTGCAGCACCGCCTCCGTCATGCCGTAGAGGGCGTCGCCCATGGGACAAGCGGGGGACGTGGTCGTAATCGTCACTGCTACTTCACCGTCCATGGTCTCGATGCCGTAGACCAGGCCAAGCGAGACGATATCGATCGCCAGTTCCGGGTCGTAGACCCCCCGCAGGACCTCGGCAACTTCTTCGGTCGTCATCGCAGTGCTCCTCTTCCCAACGGTTGCGCGACCGCGGCAGCTGCATGCGGGGCGAACAGGATGTGCCCAAGCGTGCCCAGGTGGGCCGCCACAGCGCCGGCCAGCAATCCCGCGCCAACTCGCAAGACGGTCAGGTCCGCCAGTCCGGCGCCCGCAGCCAACAGGGCGACACCTCCCGCGTAGCACCACAGGACTGCCGTTGCCAAGCGGTCGTCGTAGATATCGTTGATCATTGGTACGCGTCCTCTCCCGGCAAGAAAGCGGTAACGGTGGTACCACACCAGGAACGGGAGGATTTTGTAGCTGTTGCCAACCCACATGATTCCGGCCCACCCGCCGATTCCGCAGATCCCGTAAGCCAGTTGCCACCTGGCGCTGTGGTCACCGTCCTGGAGGGGTTCGCCGACAGCAACCACCAACCCCAGCACGATGGTCGCCGCCAGGAATCCAAGCGAGAGGAACGTGGCCTTCCCCTGCACATCCAGCGTGCGGCGCGACCGCGCCAACAGGAGGCGCAGCATGTCAATACTCCAGAGCGCGGGTCCCACCGCCATTGCCGCAGCGACGCTCAGCCTCACCTCCCGGCCAGGATCCGACATTAGCACCAGCCCGCCAACCAACGCCGAGCCGCAGGTTGACGCGAGCGCCGCCCACGCCAGCCGCGGCTCACGCTTTTGGACCACATTGAACATAGGCACCAACTGGTAGGAGACGCCCATCATCGTCAATCCCAGCCACCCCAGCAGGCCCATGTGCGCATGTCCGGAAAGCCTGCCCAGCGTTACCGGGAACCAGAGGTGTTCCAGCGTACTGACCCACGTGACGCCCAACGAAGCGGTGATCACCAGCATCACAAGCGCGGCGGAAAGGTACGCCCGCGTCACCGAGTTCGGCCTACGCATACCCACGGCCGCAACGGCGTTGATCAGAAACAGGACGAGCGACGTCACAACGCCGAGCGCAGCCACGCTCATCCACATCACGTTCCATTCAAGCAGCGCCCAAACGAAGGCTGGCACGGAGACCGCATGGAAGCCGAACTGGATGCGCGCCAGCCGTTGGGACACCAGCCGCCCACCGAGCACCGCTGGCCCAAGCTGGTAAATCGCGCCCATGATCGCCGTCGTTAACCCGCCAATAATTGCCGCGTGCGCCGCTGCGACGTTGCGCGGTGCGTTAATCCCAGCCAACGAACTGGCGTCACTGGTGGCGAGCAGCAGTCCGGCTGCCAGCAGCCCAAGCGGAGCCATCAACAGAAACGGCGCCACCAGGCCGAGCGGCGCACTGTTCGATGGATTCATCCGCATCACGCCGGGTCTGTCCTCGCAATTTTGAGCACCTTCTCCGCGCCGTCCACGAACGCCCAGCCGAATCCCCGCCGCTCCAATTCGGGGTAAAGCAACAACGGTTCACGGTCCATGAGGACGACGAGCTGGTCTTGCGCCGAGATTTCGGCGAGCGCCCGAAGAATCCGGACCATCGGTTCGGGTGGTTGCAGCCCTCTGTTGTCGAGATGTATATCCGTCATGACCGGCAGCATGCGCCCGGACCCCTTCATGGCATGCGACAAAAGTCACGGCCATCGGGCGCATCGCTCGCTGCTCAACGGCGTCACTGCGACGATTCAGTTCTTGCCGTTCGGGGCGCCCGGGAGAGTGGCGGCGCCACGACCGACGATCGCGGCGGCGGCAAGGACCGAGATCTGAGCGACGTTCCAGGCTACCAGCGCGACCACGACTACTAGCAGGAGGTCGTTTGCTGTGGCGATTTCGAGACCCAGCGCGTCCCGGAGTCCGGGCAGAAAAGCGCCCACCACGAGGAGGGCCACGGAGATGGCGGCCGCTCCCCACACTGCGATTCGTCTCAGCCGGGGTAGGAGTGCTGAAGGCCTCGGCACGCCGATCAGGAACGACTGCCCAATAAGCACGACCGCCATCACAAAATAGACCCCCGCCTGCATCCGCATAGCCGCGATTCCGGCTTGATCGAGGATCGCAAAGACGACCGCGCCGGCGGCGGCGGCCACGGTGGCGCGCACCCCGACTTCGACCCACATGGCCCCAGTGAAGAGCGAACCGGTTGGCCGGTTGGCAGCGGCGCCATCTTCCCGGCTCACGGCAAGGGCCAGCGCCGGGAAGATGTGGACGACAATGTTGAGCCAGAGGATCTGGAGCGGCCCGAGAGGTGGCGTCTCGCTGATGATCATCCCGCCGCCGATCAGGATGATCGTGGCGAAGCTTGCCGTCAGAAGGTAGATGATCGCCTCTCGCAGGCTCTTCGCGACCTGCCGCCCTTCACGGATCCCTTCGACCAGCGAGAGCAGATCGCCGCGGGAGAGGAAGATGTCCGCAGCCTCGACCGCCACGTCAGTGGCGTTGGGGCCAACGGCGACACCCACGTGAGAAGCCCGCAGCGCGGCCGCGTCGTTCACGCCGTCGCCAGTCATCGCCACCACTTCGCCGCTGGCCTGGAGAGAGGCGACGATCTCCTCCTTCCGCTGGTGAGTGGCGCGCGCGACGACGGCGAGGCCCTCCGTCTCGCCGGGCACGAACTCGGAGCCGACGACGACGCGGCCGCCGTCCCGCAGGATGCCGGTCTCGCGGGCTACGGTGGTCGCCGTCGCCAACTGGTCCCCGGTCACGAGCATGAGCCGAATCCCGGCCTCGCGGCAGCGGTCGACGGCGGCTCGCGCGTCCGCACGGACCGGGTCTTCCAGGACGATCGCGCCGAGCAACTGGCGGACGCCATCGCGTTCCTCGGCCACGGCAAGCACCCGGTAGCCCGCGTCGCCGAGCGCGTGGACCGCGCGCCGCAGGTCGGGCGCTTCGTCTCCGGCCCAGCCAGCCACCTGTGCGAAGGCGCCTTTTACGGCGACGAGGCCGCCATGCACGGTGAGCATCATCATCCGGGCAGTGCTGAAGGGCTCGGTCGCGGTCCGGAGCAGCCGTTCATCCAACTCCTGGAGGTCGATACCGAGTCCCGCCGCTGCCACGACGATTGCGCCCTCCGAGGGGTCGCCGTGAGTATGCCAGCCCTGCTCATCGTCGTGTTCGAGGAGGCTGTCGTTGCAGAGCGTCCCGATTTCGAGGACAGCGCGCGCTCGCTCGACCGGCTCGCCCCCATCGGCGCCGCGGACCGTTGTAATGATCGGCTCGCCTTTGATGGCGCGGACGTCGAACTGTACCTCCTGCCCGTCCATGAGGAGCACGCTGCGCACCACCATCCGGTTCTCGGTCAGCGTCCCGGTCTTGTCGGTCACGATGATCGTCGTCGAGCCGAGCGTCTCCACAGCGTCGAGCCGCCGGACAAGAACCTCCCGGGCTGCCAGCCGGCGGACGGCGATCGCGAGTGCGGCGGTGGTAACGGCCGGGAGGCCTTCCGGCACGGCGCCGATCGCCAGTGAAACCGCTGTTTCGATGACGAGTTGGGCGTCCCGTCCGGCCACGAGTCCGTAAACAAGGATGAGCGCGCACAGGCCGAGGAAGACGACGATCAGCCGGTTGCCCAGGGTGTTGAGCCGTTCCTCGAGCGGGGTTGGCTTGCGAGCACTGGCCTGGACCGCCGTAAAGATGCTTCCGAGTTGAGTGGCCGCACCGGTCGCCACTACGACGGCCGTCCCGCTCCCGCCGGCCACCGTCGTCCCAGCGAAGAGCATGGTGCGGGGCGTCGCTGACTCCTCGTTACCGGGCGTGGCGTCCTTGGCAACGGCTACGGGCTCGCCGGTCAGGATCGATTCGTTCACGAGCAGCCCGCGCGAGACCACCACTCTCGCATCGGCGGGGATCACATCACCGTCGTCGACCACGACGAGGTCACCGCGGACCAGTTCACGGGCGAGGATATCCTCGTGCGTCCCGTCTCTGACGACTTCGGCGCGCCGGGCCGTGAGCCGCGAGAGGGCGGCGATCGCGCGCTCCGAGCGCCATTCGTTGAGGAAGCCGAATCCAGCCGACACGAGCACGGTGACGCCGATGGCGCCCGCATTCAACCACTCCTGTAGGGCGAGGCTTGCGACGGTGGAGATGACCAGGATCCAGATGAGCTTGCTTTGGAACTGGCGAGCAAGTACCCGCAGGGCCGAGGGCTCGGCGATCGGCGCAGGTTCGTTGGGGCCTTCGATCTCGAAGCGGCGAACAGCTTCGGCCGCGGTCAGCCCCGTCACCCCGTTCGTTCCGTGGGGGCAAATACGCCTTCCAGATCGTCCGGCAAGCTCGGTGCCTGTGCATCGCTATTAGGCTGAACTGTCGCCATGACCTCGTCTTCCCGAGCCATCCGCTCCAGTGTATCGGTTGGAGCCCAAGGAGATGGCCCGGCGACCGAGGGCGGCAGCCATCGTTGAAGCATTGGCGGGTCGAACGGTTGACGTTTCGAACCGATCGGCGGACCAACGACCGGGGAACGCGACCCTGCGGCGGCGGCCCAAGCGAATCCCCCGCTGCGGGAGAGGCAGAAGCGCTGAGCCCGTGACGGCAGGTATCGATGCACTACAGGCCCCGCGGGCTATCCGCGCCTCCGCCGCCGACCACTAAGACGCTGTCATGCCGCCATCGATCAGGAATTCGGAACCGGAGCTGTAGCTGCTTTCGTCGGAGGCAAGGAAGAGCGCGAGCTTGGCCACTTCGTGGGCGTCTGCGACGCGTCCGGCGGGGATGCGACGCACCCAGCGTTCGGAGTTGCCGCTTTCAAAAGCCGGAATCTGGTGCAGCATGGGCGTTTCGATGATCCCCGGGTGGATGGAGTTGACCCGGATGCCGTAGCGCCCCAGTTCCGTGGCGGCGCTTTTGGTCATGCCGCGCACGGCCCACTTGCTGGCCCCGTAGGCGATGGCGCCCGGCGAGCCCTGCATGCCGGCGATGGACGAGATGTTGACGATCGCGCCCGAACCCGCTTCCATCATCGGCTTGGCCGCCGCACGCATGCCCAGGAAGACGCCCACCTGGTTGATTTCGATCACCTGGCGGTAGTCGGCGAGGGTGGTGTTGACGACGCTGCCGAGCTTGAAGATGCCGGCGTTGTTGACGAGGATATCGAGCTTGCCATGGTCCTTGAGGATGGCATCAACGACTTCCTGCCAGCGGGACTCGCTGGTTACGTCGTGGTGCATGTAGGTACCGCCGCAGGCTGCCGCGCTGTTCGCGCCGTCTTCATCCAGCACGTCGGTGACGATCACGGTGGCGCCTTCGGAAGCGAAGAGGGCAGCCTCAGCCGCGCCCTGGCCGCGCGCTCCGCCGGTGATCAGCGCAACGCGCCCGTCCAGTTTGCCCATGGGTGTCCTCCGGAGTGGTGTGGCGGGGAGTATAGGCCAACCTGATCTGGATTTCGTGATGCGTGGGGCTAGCTTGCGAGCGCGTATGCCTCTTCCATCAGTTGTTTGGCTTCTGCGATTCCCACGCCAGGCAGCACGCTGACGCCATCCCGCCAACCAGACTGGGTGAAGACATCGATGCGGAGGCTCGACCGAGCGGGCACGAGCGTTACGAAATTTCGTCGCCTTCGAAATACAAACGAGCCGTTGGCGCGTTGCGGAAGTGGCGTCACATCTGACCCTAGCGCATGGATGTGGGTTCGAAGTTCGTTCATCGCCTCGTCGATGTCAGCTTCGGCATTTATCGACCTTGTTCTGGAGCGCTGAGCGATCCTGGGCGCAGGTCTTTCGCCAGTCAACGCGAGTACTTGGGAGTCCGAGATGTACCTTCCCGCGAGCTCGAAAACTGGGATTTGCCGATCGCCGACCGGGAGTTCGTAGCCGGACGCAGACTCGTTAACCGGATAGAGAGTCTTAAAGACGCGGAACGTTTGCGCATATCGGACAATGATGGCTCGCCAGTTGCCCTGAGCGAGCACCGCATCGAGCACTTCACTCGCCAGCTGTCCGCCCGTAGATTCCCCGCGCACGCGCGCCAAATCAGCATCGCTAAGGACCGCCTGCGGTTGGAAGAAAGGAACCAGTTCAACCTGGACCGCGTTTTGGCTAAGAAACCGTCCCGGATCTTCGGGGAACGGCTGGCCCAGCAGAGTCGCAACGGCCTTCGCCGCTGGCCAATAGTGCCTCCGATTCAGTGCTGAGGAATCAAAATAGTGAGTGCGCGAGGACTTATACCGAGCGAAGTCCTGATTGATTGCTCGCTTCTCCTCGTCGAACGCTGCGTTCCCCGCCGAGTTCAATCCTGGCTTCATGCCGATTATCAGGATCTCCGGGTTTATACCGAGATTGCCGACGAGGAACACCGGTCGAAGTTCGCCGCTAAATCCATTCCGCTCCGTGAGGCCGAACCGCCGATTGATATCGCCTACCTCCGCCAGCTCGGCAGTGAACGGCCATCGTTGTTCCAACAAGTTCCAAATATCCAAGTTCGATCGTCTCCTCTGGGTAATTTTCAGTTAGGTCCACGGGGCAGATCCGATAGGGCGAATGCCAACTCCGACAGCTTATGTCGCTAAGTATCGTCAGCTCACACTGAGTTCGGTCAAAAAAATTGCGACAGCACTTGTCGCGGGGCGGGGCGACACTTGTTGACGAAATAGAACGCACGTTCTAATTTGTTCATCAGGAGACCCACCATGCGACTTCTCTGCCTCTACTTCCCCCGCCTCGCCGCTGCCGTTGCGCGAAAGGCCGATGGTACCCTCGCCCAGCGTCCCGTGGTGCTGGTCAGCGGAATTGGCGACGACGCGGTCGTCGCCAGTTCCTCCGTTGAGGCGGCGAATAGCGGGGTGCGCGCCGGCATGACCGCCGGAGCCGCTCGCCAACGCTGCCCCGGTGCGACGTTCGTCAACGCGAACGCGAACGAATGTCTGGGCGCCCTCGAGGGGGCAGCCTCCATTCTCCGCCTGCGGGCGACACCGAATGTCGCCATCGTCTCGGGGAGCCACATCCTGGTGGACCTGCGGGGCCTCGATTCGCGCTTTGCCGATGAGGCGGTGGCGGCGACGCGGTTGGCGGCAACGGTCAAAGCGTGGACCGGAATCGATGTGCGCGCGGGGGTGGGGAGCACGCCCGCTGACGCCCGTACGGCGGCCGAAAGTGCCCGCCGCTTCCCGATGATTGCCGCCGATGCCGGCGGCCCGGCGGTGCGGGTGGCTTCCCAAAGCCCGGCGCGGGTGATCTCCGGCAGCGCCATTATCGCGGAGGGCGCCGACGGCAAGAACGTTCGTTCTCGCGTGGTGCGCATTCTGGGGCAGCTCGAACTGCTGGCGGCGGGCCGAGAGGAGAGCTTCCGGCGGGTGCGCGTTGAGGTGGGCCGTACCGAGGGCGTCGAAACGGCGGTGCTCAGCGCGCCGCAGCCGTTGCATACGGCGTCCGAGGCGTTGGCGTTGCTCGCGGCGCAGGCGACCGAGGGCTTCTTCATCGGAGCGACGATGGTGCGCGTCTCGCTTGAGCGGTTGGGGCCGGAGATGCGGGTCGAAGCGAGGCCCACCGCGCAGGTGGAAAAGCGCGGGGCGGTCCGAGCGCCGGTGCGGCCGATTCAACAACGGTTGCTGCGCGCTTCGTAGCTGCGCCGGTTAGCGCTTGCGGAAGGCGTAGCCTTCGCGCTGCATGCTCACGAAGCTACCCTGGCCAAGGATCACGTGGTCCTGGACATGAATGTCGAGCAGTTCGCCGGCAGCAATGAGGTCGGTGGTGACGGCGATATCCTGCGGGCTCGGCTTGGGGTCACCGCTTGGATGGTTGTGGGCGAGGATGACCGAGACGGCTTCGACGATGATCGCCTCGCGAAATACTTCCGCGCTCCGGACGCCAACGGCGTTTACACCGCCGCCTGAAACGGGCGCGACGGAGCCAAGCAGCCGTCCCTTCATATCCAGCGCCAGGACGAAGAGCTCTTCCTTAGTCTTGCCTAGGATGCGCGGGCCAAGCAACGCAAAGACGGCTTCGGGAGTACGCAGGGTTGGGCGCGATTCCGGGTCGATCTGTTGGATGCGGCGGCCGAGTTCGATGGCGGCGGCGAGTTGGGCCGCCTTCGCTGGGCCGAGACCTTTGGTGCGCATCAGGGCGCGAACATCGGAGCGGGCCAGGCCCGCCAGGTTGCCGACGGATTCGAGCAAGCCGCGGGCCATATCCACCACGTTCTCGCCGGCCATCCCGGTGCGCAGGATGATGGCGATCAGTTCGGCATCGCCGAGGACTGCTGCGCCATGTTCGAGCAGGCGCTCGCGCGGACGCTCGTCGCCGGCGAGTTCGCGAATCGTACGGTAGGCATTGCGGGCGGGGGATGCTGGTTCGTCCACGCCGCGCAGTCTACGGGGTTGGGGGCACCTGAGGCAGCGCCTCGTAGGAGGCGGGGTGCGGGCCTCCATGGGCGCGCGCTGGACAGGCCGCGAACGATCGGCTCAACTTGGCGCATTACGTTTCGAGGAGTTTGCCGTGGCTTACGAAAGTCTCTTCTTGGAAGTCGAGCACGACGTTGCGACTGTGATGCTCAACCGTCCGGAGAAGCTAAACGCGCTGAACGCCAGTCTGCGAGACGAGATTCTCGCCGTCTGCGCTGAACTGAAGAGGCGCGATGATGTGCGCGCCGTGATCTGGACGGGGGCCGGGCGCGGCTTCTGCTCGGGCGCGGACCTCACGGGACCACGGCCAACTGCGGAGGAGCAGATCCCGTGGCAGCAGGTGATGGACGAGGACAGCTGGGTGGGGCGCCAAGCGCGAGCTGTCTATCTCATCGATAAGCCGACGATTGCCGCGGTGAACGGCGTTGCGGCGGGCGCGGGCATGTCGCTGGCGCTCGCCTGCGATATCAGGCTTGGCACGGAGAACACGCGTTTCAAGACGGTGTTCATTGAACGTGCGCTGGCGCCGGATGCGGGGATGACCTACTTCCTGCCGCGCATTGTGGGCACGGGGAACGCCATGGACCTGATCCTCAGCAGCCGCTCTGTGCAAGCTGAAGAGGCGCTGCGGATGGGACTGCTGCAGCGGTTGGTGGAGCACAGCAGCCTGATGGACGAAGCGAAGGCTCTGGCCAACCAGATTGCGGCCTTCCCGCCGCTCGCAGCGATGATGTCGAAGCGCAGCGTACAACACAGCCTCGATGCGGATCTCGATGACCAATTGCGCTACGAGATCCGGGCGATCGAAATCGGCCGGCGAGCGACGAACGACGCGAAGGAATCAGCGGCGGCGTTCGCGGAGAAACGCGTGCCGCGGTACACGGGGCGGTAGAAACAACGCGGGCCGCGACTGCCTACGTTGGTTTGACCGACCGGCAGAGAATGACGGGGATCGGCGACTGGCTGACGATGCCGAGGGCTGTACTACCGCCGAACAGGTGGTATGCGGCGCTGTGGCCGTGAGTGGCAACGGCCAGGGCTGAGGCGCCAAGCTCCTCGGCAACGGAGAGGATGGCTGTGGCCGCGCCATCGACCATCGCCGTTTCGCGCACCATCTCTGTAATTCGCGAGGAGGCTGGGAGACGCTGCCGAAGCGCTTTAAGTTGGGCGGCGGCCTCAGCCGCGCTGCCGTCTCTTGCCCCCGGCCAGGTCAGCCGCAGGAGTGTGACATCCACCATGTCGCTGGCCATAATCGGCTCCAGCGCCCGAAGGACGGCGAGCGACGCGGGCGAGCCATCGCTGGTGGCGAGGATGTGGTAGGCGTCGCGCGGAGTGGGCGTTTCGGGTTCGGGTCCCAGCAGCATCACCGGCAACTCAGTGTGCGCAACGAGGTCCAACGCAACGCTCCCGATGAGGGCGTGGCGAATGGCGCCCGCACCGCGTGAATCCATGGCGATGAGCGTCGCGCCCACTT
>JBBQGT010000050.1:0-22045 GCA_038323265.1 Tepidiformales bacterium | reverse complement strand
GTAGCAACGCTACCCGAACCCTCACCGGAAGTGATGGAAAGCCTCGAAATCAACCTCGAGAACGGCGACGAGCCGAAGAAGCGCCCCACGCGCCGCGGCTCCCGCGGCGGCCGTGGCCGCGCGCGCACCAACGGCGCCGATACCCTGGATGACGGCGTCGAGCAGATCCCGCAGGCCGAAGCCGAAGCCGAAGCCGAGGTCGAAGCGGCGCCGGCCAAAGCGCCTCGCCGCGCCAGCCGGGCCAAAGCGGCAGTCGCCGCGACCGCCGATGCCGAGGCCGCTAGGTCTCCGAGCGAAGCCGACGCCGGCGAATCGCCATCCGCCGAGGCACCCGTAGAAGCACCTCGCGCCCGGCGTGGCACCCCTCGCCAACAAGCCGAGATCAAAGCCCGCGAAGAAGCCGCTGCAACTGAAAGCCGCGCCCCCGCGGCCGCTCCCGAGCCACGCGGCTCACGTTCGAGCGGCGCTTCCTCCGCCGATAGCAACCTCGTGCGCGCCATCGAGCAGCAGAGCCGCCAGATCGAGCAGCTGATCGAAGCCGTCCGACGCGGCAGCGGCGGAGGCGGCGCTATTGCCGCTGCCCCGCCGGCTCGCGTCGGCGTCTTCGTGGACGCAGCCAACGTGGAACTCGCCAGCGACCGTCTTCGCGCCCGTTTCGACTGGCGCAAGATCCTCGAGATGCTCACACGGGATCGCCAGCTCATCCGCGCCATCGCCTACTCCCCGGTCCACGATGACCCGGGCGTAAGCATCGAGACGCAGCGCTTCGTCGAACCGTTCCTGGACAAAGGCTACAAAGTGGTCACCAAGCCTCTGAAGCGCTTCCAGGACGGCACCATCAAAGCCAACGTGGACATTGAAATGGCGCTCGACGTCATGGAAATGCTCGACCGCCTCGACGTCGTCTGCCTAATCTCCGGAGACGGTGATTTCCAGCGGCTCGTCGAAGTGGTCCAGAGCAAGGGCGTGCGCGTCGAAGTGGTTGCCGTTGGCAACAGCACGGCCGGCAACCTTCGAAAGGCCGCCGACCAGTACATCGACCTGCAGCAGCACCTGCGGGACATCCGCGCCTAACAGCACGGTACAAGCACACACGAAGAGGGCCGCTCGATTGAGCGGCCCTCTTTGGTTTACCACCGTGCCCGCCTGACTTAGAGGTTGGCGGTGCTGCTTTCGAAGGCCGTTACGGAGAGGATCGGCGGCAGCGTACCGGGCAGGCGCGTCCACTCGTCACCGCCGTCGCGGCCAAAATAGACCTCGCCGTTCGTGGTGCCGAGGTAGATCCCTTCTTCATCCACGCCATCGGTGTCCATCGCCTGGCGGTAGGCGCTCTGATAATCGTTCGGCCCAGGCAGGCCGTTCGTAAGGCGCTCCCACGACTTTCCAGCATTCTCCGTGCGGTAGACCGCAAGCTGGCCCGGGCAGACGCGGAAGTTGTTCGCCTGGAACTCCAGCGGGAGCACGAACGCTCTGTCCTGCCCCTGTTTGGTTACGGCGATCGGAAAGCCATGGAACGAAGGCAGGTTAGTGGTCACGTCCTCCCAATGCTGCCCGCGATCCTCCGACTTGAAGACGCCCACGTGCGACTGGCCCCAGAGGCGGTCCGGGTTCTTCGGATCGAGCCGAAGCTTGTGGAATTCGTCCAAGGCCGCCGGGTCCACGTCTGGCGGCAATTCTGGCTGCGGAAACATCTCCATAATCTCCGCCAGGAACGTCTTGGCGGCAGGCGTGGTCACGACAATTCCGTGCGAGCAGAGCGTCCAACTTTCGCCGCCGTCTTCGGTCATGTAGCTACCGCCCGAACTGATCGAAATGTAGATTCGCTTCGCATCACGCGGGTCAACCTGGATCGAATGCAACGAAGACTCGCCAACCGATCCGGTAGGACCCCACAGCGGCCGCAGCTTATGACGCGTGATCGAATCCACCGAGCTCCATGACTCGCCGTAGTCGTCGCTGCGGAACATCGCCGCGGGCTGAGTCCCGGCGTAAAGTACACCGGGCTGAGATGCGTGCCCGAGTTCGATGTGCCAGATCGAATTTATGGCGAGCCCCATGTCTTCCGGGAAGGCAAGGCCGGGGCTGCGCTGGTCCCAAGTTTTCCCACCGTCATCGCTGCGAGAAACCGACGGCCCCCAGGCGAAATGGCTGGCAGACATGTAGAGCCGCGGCTGCGCCCGACGCGTTTCGGCGACCATGTGATGAACCGTCCAGCCGGGCAGCATGGGCTCGGAGATCTGCCAGTTTTCGCGGTTCTCATCCGAGCTGTAGACGAACGCACCTTTCCGGGTGCCAACCAGGACATGTACTCGAGGCATTCTTACTCTCCTCCGTGGGTTGGGCGACTGGTACACCGCCCGGTGTGGGGATGTTCAACGGCTACCGGTTGCCGCGGCTCACGCAGCTTCGGCCGATTGCTCCAACCAGCGGCCGAGACTGGCGAGGGTTGGCGTCCAGCCTTTTTCGTTCGAAGCACTATTCCTGCCGCTGTCAGTGAGGATGAGCTCCGTCATTCCCTCCCGGTCGTGAAAGTCGACCGTGCAGCGGGTCTCGGCCCGCACTACTCCAGCCTTCACCCTCGTCATGTTGAACACGATCCGGCGGTTGGGGACCACCTCGAGGAACTCGCTGGTGTTCAGCGAAGGCTCTTCGCCCGGTGCTCCGAACGAGACAACCATCCGGCCACCCACCCGCATGTCGAACTCACGCACCACCCCGGGAAGCCCGTCGCCGCACGTCCACCACTTCGAAAGCGAATCCATGTCAGTCCACGCGCGGTAGACGCGCTCTACCGAGGCGTCGAACGTGCGACGCAGAACGATCGTTTCCAGTTGGACGGGCAAGGTCATGCTTTGTACTCCTCTTGTAGGTATTTTTCGAGTGCGTCGAGCCGGCGCTCCCATTCTGCGCGGCGATCATCAATCCAACCAGCCAGCGGGTCCAAGGCTCGCGGCTCCAGGCGACAGCGCCTGACGCGGCCCCGTTTCGAGCACGAAACGAGGCCGGAGCGATTCAGTATCTCCACGTGGCGGTGAATCGCTGGCAGCGAGATGGAGAAAGGCGCAGCCAGTTCACTCAGCGAAGCCTCGCCCGCGGACAGGCGCTCGACAATTGCCCGCCGCGTGGGATCGGCAAGCGCCCTGAGCGCGGAATCAATGCCGGGGGAATACTTCACCATTTGTTGAAGTATTCGATCACCGGCAGCGGCTGTCAAGCAATTGTTTCTGCCGTGCCACGCACGCTAACGCCAAAATCGCCTCCGAGGCGAGTTAGTGTTGGGTTGACACTTTGTTCCACGCGTGGCAAGGTTGAGGCACGAGATAGTGTACAAGTGACACTAAGTCCTCCACGGGAAAGGGAACCCGCATGACCACATTAACTGCCAAACGCCCCACTCTTACCGACGAAGAGCAGATTGCGCTCTATTCGGACCCTGACACCTGTCCTACCGATGCCCTGGTACCTGTTCCCCTGGCTCAAGAGCCAGCCTTCATCACCTGGCAACAGGACATTCCGAAGGCCTATCTGGATATGTCGCCCGAGGAGTTGGACCAGCGAATCACGCGCGCACGAGCGGCCCTCGGCAAGAAACTGGTCATCCTTGGCCACCACTACCAGCGGGACGAAGTGATCAAGTTCGCTGATTTCACGGGCGACAGTTTCAAACTCTCGCAGCTCGCGGCCGCCCAGAGCGCGGAGTACGTACTCTTCTGCGGCGTCCACTTCATGGCAGAGTCAGCCGACATCCTTACGCCCGAACACGTCCGCGTAATGCTCCCAAACATCGCCGCCGGCTGCTCCATGGCCGACATGGCCGACCCGGACGACGTCTACGCCGCCTGGGACGACATCGACGAAGCACTGGACGGCGAATCGACCGTCATCCCCGTTACCTATATGAACAGCACAGCCAGCCTGAAGTCGTTCGTTGGCGAACGGAACGGCATTGTCTGCACCTCCAGCAACGCCGGCAAAACTTTCGAGTGGGCGTTCGAACGCGGCGACAAGATCCTCTTCTTCCCGGACCAGCACCTTGGGCGCAACACGGGCTACCAGATGGGTATTCCGCTCGATGAGATGGCGCTCTGGAACTGGCGCATGCCTCACGGAGGGCTCACACCTGAGCAGATCCGTAAGGCGAAAGTGATCCTCTGGCAGGGTCACTGCAGCACCCACCAACGTTTTTCAGTAGAGCAAATAGAAAAGGCGCGGCGCGAACACCCCGGTGTGACGGTCATCGTCCACCCCGAGACTCGTTGGGAAGTGGTCCAGGCGGCGGACCGCTGGGGCTCGACCGAAGTGATTATCAAGGCCGTGACAGAGGCGCCCGCCGGCAGCGTTTGGGCCGTGGGCACCGAGATCAACCTGGTCAACCGGCTGGCCAAGGCAAACCCCGACAAGACGGTCTTCTGCCTGGACCCCGTGGTCTGCCCGTGCAGCACCATGTATCGCATTCACCCGGCGTACCTCGCGTGGGTGCTCGAAGGACTGCTCCAGGGGCAAGTCGTGAACGAAATCAAGGTGGACGCCGAAACCCGCAAGTGGTCGCTAGTCGCCCTCGAGCGGATGCTCGCGCTCCCCTGAGCACCGACTCAAACATCTAGTTCTCCGCGGACGGCCCACTGAACTTGCGGCGGCGATAGTCGACCACTTCCTCGCGCGTCCGCGTCAGCAGGTCATCGAGAAGCTCCGCCAGTTGGGCCACGCGCTCCTCGGCGGGCTCGATCTCCAGCAGGCGCTGTTTCGCTTCCTCGTCCGCCTGCACCCACGGCGCGAGAAAGTTGACCAGTTCATGCGCGCCCGTGGGCAGCGTCATCCCCTGTGCCCACTGGTCAGTGAGCGAAAGCGCCAGCCGGAAATACGTCGGAAAGGTAGCTCGCACGGTTTCGATCGCGCGCTTCAACTGCGGGCTCGGCGCAGCGGGTTCGTCGCGAATGATCTCGATGTCGCCGTATGGGTAGGGCCGCGGTTCGAGCATCTTCATGATGCGAAAACGCCGGCTCCCGCGAGCCATCAGTGCATACCGGCCTGCGCCCAACTCGGTGCTCTCTTCGATCCGCGCTGTCGTCCCAACCTCGAACGGCTTCGCGCCGCCGCCCACTTCACCGCCCTCGCGGATGAGTACGACGCCGAAGACCCCGCCGGACTCCAAGAGCTCAGCCACCATCACTCGGTAGCGTTCTTCGAAGATGCGCAGCGGCAGGGCCATACCCGGAAAGAGGACGGTCCGAAGTGGGAACAGGGGTATCTCCAAGCGCGTCCTCTCCTAAGCCGCTGGTCGCCGGGCGCGGCTTATCCGGGGTTGCGCTTGCTCAGCCATTCTTCGATTTCCGGCAGGTGCTCGTCGAAGTGGTGGATCCCGGGGCCGTCCACCAAGCGCACGCCGATGCGTGGTTTGCCAGTCTGCGGATCCACCCCGAACTTGTCCTCAGGCAAGGCGTTTGCCGCGTCGCGGTAAACGGCGTACGCACTATCGAAGTCGCTTAGCGACGCAGTTCCCGGTGAGGCAGTTGCCGCGAACTTTGCGTTCCAGGCATCAGCGTCGCTGTAATCCACGCCTTCGGGGGTTGGCCGTTCGCCATTTGCAACGCGCTTGAGCCCCAAGGTCATTTCTCCGAACCAGCCGGACATGTGCCCGAGCAGTTGGGCAAGATTCCATTCGCCCAGCCAAACCTCGTCGTAGGCTTTCGCGGGGAGGCCGCTGATCTTCTCGCGGAACTCAACGTACTTCGATTCGAGGGTGGCGAGGGACTCTGATTTTTCGGCCAAGGCAGTCACTCCTGAGTAGGCTCGCGGGCACTTAACCAGTTTGCACGTTCCGCCCCAGATCAGCGAGTGCACCGGCGACGATCACATGCTGCGCAGCAGACGGATGCGCTCCTCGATCGGCGGGTGCGTATTGAACATGTTGTTCAGGAAGCTGGCGTGCTCCTTGAGGGGGTTAGCAATATACAGGTGTGCCGTCGCCTTGTTCGCCGCCTCGAGTGGTTCCGGGTCAGACGAGATCTTCTCCAACGCGCGGGCCAGGGCCTCGGGGTTGCGGCAGAGCAACGCTCCGCTCGCGTCCGCGAGATATTCGCGCCGGCGGCTAACCGCGAAACGGATCGTCTGGGCGATGATCGGCGCGAGGATCGCGCCGAGGATCGCGAGGACGAGGAAGATGATCTGTGCCTGTCCTCCGCCCCGGTCTTCGTTGCTGCGCCGGCGCCCGCCGCCAAACATTGTGAAGCGCAGGAACAGGTCGCTGACCAGGGCGATGATGCCGACAAGGACGGTGACCAGCGTCATCAATCGAATGTCGTAGTTCCCGATATGAGACAGCTCGTGCGAGAGCACGCCCTCCAACTCGATCGGTTCGAGCTTATCAAGCAGCCCGCGCGTAACCACGATGTGCGAATGGTTGGGGTCCCGGCCGGTAGCGAAAGCGTTTGGCGCCGAGTCTTCAAGCACCCACGTTTTGGGCATCGGCAACCCCGCGCCTATACAAAGGTTCTCCACCCGGCGCACGAACTCCCATTCCTCTTTCTTGGTCACTTCGTGCGCGCCTGAAATCGAGAGCACAATGTTGGTGGACGCGTAGTACGAAAAGATCGCGTAGACGATTAGCGCGATCCCAACGATACCTAGCACCCCAATGTTCCCACCAAGGGCGAAGATGATTACCCCGGCGAGCGCGCTGGTGAGCACCACGAACGTGAGCATCAGGAAAATGGTGCTGCGCTTGTTCGCGGCAATGCGGTCGTATACCAGCACGGGCGCCCGCCCGGGCAAGCCCAATTTAGGATCCAAGGCTGGGCCGTGGGCGCTCAAACGGAGCCGCGACCGGCAGGGAGCGTCCGGCCGTGAGTCGTCGTAAATCCTCAGGAGACACGAGGCTCGGTCCTTGGCCCTCAGACACGTAGAGGATCGCCGCGGCAACATTTTCCTCAGTCCAGAGGTAGGGAGTGCTTCCTCCGCGGGTCCATACCTTCGTCCCGCGCTCGATGAGCGCGGCCTCCTTCAGCCGCCGGGTCGCCCAAGCTTTGAAAGCCGTACCCATCGGGTTAGGCAACTCATCGCCGGTAACCACCGCGTGAACGTGATTCGTTCGCACGTTCAAACTGTGCAGCGTCCACCAAGGGCGGTCGCAGGTTTCGCTGATCGAGTGGTGGACAATTGCACGTTCCTCCGCATCGAGCTTGAACGGGCTGTGCCCCATCCGAAAGTGTTGGACATACTCCTCACGGCTGATGGACGGAGACACGCGGTCGGCCTCGAACGAGTTGTTGTAGCGGTCAACAGACCCTCGTTCATCACCGTGGAGCCATGTGCCGTAGCAAGTGAAGGTAAGCAGGTAGCCAAGCGGCCGAACCCCACCGGGAGAGAAGGCCTCCTGACGCCCGGACGCTCCCTGTCGGTCGCGGCACTGTTTCCGTGGCTCGGCCACCACTTACGTTGTTGAAAACGAGACGTTGACTTCCTCACGCGATGCTGCTTCGGCTTCATAGAATTCTTCAGTCTTGAATCCGAACATGCCTGCGATCAGGACGTTCGGGAACACCGCGATCTTCTCGTTGTAATTGCCCACGTTCGAGTTATAGAACTGGCGCGAATAGGCGATTTTGTCTTCCGTATCGGTCAGCTCGCGCTGAAGCTCAAGGAAGTTGGTGTTTGCCTTCAGGTCTGGATACGCCTCGGCGACCGCGAACAGGCGGCCGAGCGCCTGGGTCAGGACGTTGTCCGCCTGGGCGGCCGCGGCTGGACCCTGGGCGTTCATCAGCCCCGCACGCGCGGCGGCCACATTTTCGAAAATCTGTTTTTCGTGCGATGCGTAGCCCTTCACCGTCTCCACCAGGTTGGGGATAAGGCTTGAGCGGCGCTTGAGCTGGACATCAATGCCAGCCCACGCTTCCTTGACGCGGATTCTGGCCTTGACGAGGCCGTTGTAGGTCATCCACAAGAAGCCAACGATGAGTAAGACCACTACTGCGACGATGATGAGAGGAATCACGGGACGCTCCAAAAGAGGCTGCCGGAATGCTAGCACAGCCGCTGTTCGGCGGTGGTCTAGACAAGCACCCCGTCGCCGATAAGTTCGGCGATTTCGTCCATCTCCATCCCAATGATCCGTTCGCAGACGTCGATGGTGTGCTCGCCGAGCAGCGGTGCGGGTGCGCGATGGCTCCCAGGCGTTGCGGAAAGCGTTGCGGAAGCGCCGTCGTAAGCCGCCCTCCCCGTCTCGGCGTGGTCGAGATACTGGTAATAACGGCGCGCCTGCATGTGCGGGTCGCGATCAACCATGTCCTGGGCGTTTTGCACCACGCCAGCGGGAATGCCGCGAGCCTGGAGGGCAGCCATCAAGTCCTCCGCCTTCCAGCTGGCGGTCAACGCCGCCGTGGCCGATTCGAGCCCGTCTTCGTTTACCTTACGAGCCTCCAGGTTCGCAAAGCGTGGATCGCTTGCGAGGCCGCCGGCGCCGAGCACGTCGCACAGCGCCTGCCACTCTCCATCGTCGAAACAGGCGATCGCGATCCAGCGGTCAAGCGAGCCGATCGACTCAGCGTCATCCAGACAGCGGAAGGCGGCGTGAGGTGCAGCGATTGGATTGCGGTTGCCGCTGCGCACCTGCACCGTTCCGTTCGCCAGATAGTCAGCCACGGCCGTGCCGAGCCCGTTAACCACGGATTCGAGCTGCGGCAGCTCGACGCATTGCCCTCTGCCGGTGCGATTGCGATAACGCAATGCGGCGAGGATGGCCACATTGGTGTGGCCTGGATTGATCACGTAGTCGGGATAGTTCGTACCCACGCCAAACGGCGGGCGGTTCGGAAAGCCCGACATATGGCTGATGCCCGTGACCGGCGTAAGCACTGCGCCGAAGCCAAGAAAGTCGCGGTGCGGCCCTGAAAGCCCCTGCATCGGTGCGTAAGCGGCGATGATGCGCGGGTTAACCTCCGCCAGCTGCCCGTAACGCAGGTTCCATTTGTCGATCACCCGCGGCGTGAAGTTCGTCAGGAAGACGTCCGACTTTTCGATCAGCCGGTAGGCGATCTCCTGACCCTTCTTCACGTTCAGGTTGAGCTGCATCGAAAGCTTGCCGGCGTTGAAGTTGTTGAAGTAGCCCGAAACGTTGTAGCTCGATTTCGGTGTCCCATCGGGGTTCAGGGCAAACGGTCCGCCCAGGCGGAGCGAATCCAACTTCGTCTCCGACTCGATGCGGATTACTTCCGCGCCGAAGGTCGCAAGTGTCTGCCCCGCGATTGGCCCAGCGCCGAACCACGAGAAGTCGGCGACGCGAATGCCGTCCAGTGGCTTCTTTGTCACTTCGCCCTCCCGACGGCCGCTACACCAAGCGAGGCCAACACTTCGACCGTGTGCTCGCCGAGACGCGGTGGGCGCCCGATCTGAACCGGCGTTTCGGACAGGCGGTACGGCGCTCCCGGGAACTCGATCACGGCGTTGAGGTAGTCGAAATGCAACTGCGCGAACCAGTGACGTGCTCGCAGTTGAGTATTCTCGCCAAGATCCTTTGGAGTCGAAACGATTCCGTGCAGCAGCAACCGGCGCTGGCCTTCTTCGTACGCTTCGCTCGCCGTGATCGAGGCGAAGAACGCCGTCAACACATCGTTCACGTGGATCAGCTCAGGGATAAGCGTGACGATCCGTTGGGGCTCGCGGGCCAGTTGGCTGAGGAACGCCAGGTTCAGGTTGTCGCATATTTCGCGGTAGGGCGCCGCATCCAGGTCTGCGGCCATACCTTTCTCTCGCATCCAATCCACCAGTACCGGAAAGCCGGCCCCGGCTGGAGCGATAACGAAGCACATTACGTAGCCATCGGTGGTGGGGTAAACCCCTAACCCGGGGAGCGGAAATGGCAGTGCGCCCTTGCTCCCGGTGCGCTTACGATTCAGCTTCTGCAGGTCCCACTGCTGCATCGCCGTTTCCTGGTTCATGGATTGTGCTTCCTGCGCGGAAACGTCCACGAGCTGGCCCTCGCCCGTAGCTTCGGCGTGCAGCACGGCCAGAAGCGTCGCTTGGGCCCCCTGGATGCTCGCCGAGACGTTCGCCTGCTGCCCGTAGATCATGTTCGGCGGGTCTTCCGCGTCGCCGGCCAGCGTCATTACCCCGGCCATCGCCTGGCCGATTATGTCGCTGTAAGCGTAGGCGGCGTGCGGTCCTGTTTGTCCGAATCCGGTGATCGAGGTGTAGACGAGCGCCGGCTTCTCGGCGTGCAGAGCTTCGAAACCCAGGCCGTGCGCCGCCATGAAGCCCACCGCGTTGTCCTCCAAGACGACGTCAGCCGACAAAGCCAGGCTCCGAGCGCTGGCGCGGCCCTCTGCAGTCTCCAGGTCAAGGACGACGGATTTTTTCGACGTGTTGTGTACCCAGAACGCCAGGCTTGTGTCCGGCCCTGGCGCTACGGCGCGGTAGAACGGCGGGGTGTGCCGTTCGCGCCCGCCTCCCGGTGGTTCGACCTTGATCATCTCAGCGCCGAGGTCAGCCAACAACCGTCCGCAATAGGAGCCCAGTTCGTCCGTGAATTCCACCACCCGCAGCCCTTCGAGCGCTCTCTCCGCCACGAGCTATGACCCCGGGACGGCGGTGACTGTCGCGCCTAGCTTGCGGCCCAGGATGTCCGCCGCCTCCGCCACCATGTCCGCGAGGATTTCGGCGGCCGGGCGGGTCTTATGCAAAAGTCCCGAGGCCTGGCCTGCGGCGTTCATCAGCAAGTCTTCGCGGCCCGCTTTGCGCAGCGAATAAACCAGGTCCTGTGTGAGGATTCCCTGGAGGCCCATCGGCATCGGCTGGAGGCCGGAAGCTTCCCACGCTTCGATCAACGGGTTGTTGATGTTGCGCATCGTCTTGCCGCTGTACAGCTTGGTGATCTTGGTGTCTTCGTCGCCGGCGGCGAGCACGCGCTCCTTCTGCATCAACGGCTGGTTCGCCTCGTCTGAAACGAGGAACGCGGTGCCGCACCAGACACCGATCGATCCCATCGCCAGGGCGGCTGCGATTCCTCGTCCATCGGCGATTCCGCCTGCCGCGATCACGGGTTTCGGCGAGATTGCATCGATTACCTGCGGGACCAGCGCCAGGGTGGCGATGCGCCCCGTGTGGCCGCCAGCCTCGGTACCCTGGGCCACAACGATGTCCGCACCGGCGTCCGCCACTCTCTTGGCGTTTTTCACGTTGCCAACGAGCGACAGCACGATGGTGCCATTCGCCTTGAGCCGTTCGATCCACGGCGCCGGATTGCCAAGGCCCGAAGCGAAAACGGCGATCTTCTCCTCGATCACGACTTCCATCTGACCGTCGGACATCCCGCCGCCGGTCCGCCGAGCTGGCGTGGCGGAAGGCTCGGGTTGCGGCGCTTCGTGCCATTCCACACCCAGGCTCTCGGCCATCCGCCGTACGCCTGCGCGCGTTTCCGCGGGGATGAGCTCCCGTGGGTCGCGAGGCATTTCGCCGCTCGCCGCGCCGCCCATAAAGTTCGAAGGCAACAAAAGGTCAACGCCGAACGGCTTGTTCGTCATCGAACGGACGGTGTTGATCTCCTCGCGCAACCGCTCAGGGCTGAACCCCGCGCCGCCGATGACGCCAAGCCCGCCGGCGTTCGAGACAGCGGCAACCAGCGGCGCCGTGGCCACGGGGCCAGTGACTCCGCCGGCGACCGGCCCCATGCCCGCCAGAATGACCGGGTACTCGATGCCAAGCATCTCGCAGAGGACAGTGCGAAGCACTGGTCGTGTCATTGCGTTTTCTCCGATGTTTCGTGTGCACCGAAGTATACGCGGGGCCGCGAGCGAGGTCTTGGGTCCGCCCGGCGGACCTAGGCGATCGCCGTTACGCTGTGAGCTTCCTCCGATTCTCGCGGTGCGGGCGCTAGAAGGAAGCGCGAAAAGTCTCGGAGCGTCGGATTCAGGACGGTGAAATTTGGAGCCAATGGAGAGAGCGCTCCCTCGATCGCGAGGTGCTCGCGCAGCATTGCCGCCGCAACGGCCTCGTCGTCGACAACGTACGTCCCTTCGGAAATCTGACGGCGAAGTTCCAGCACTCGTTGGGTTCGAGCATCAAAGGCGAGCAGACTGGTATCTGCCGCGTGGCTGTTTGGGTTGTTGTTCAATGACTTGCCTCCAATGTGGTTACACATAGGTAGACGGCTGGTTTCACCCTAATCTATAGGGGTGGAAACCCTTATTTACCTCAATCGAACACATTTAGGCTGATTATGATCAGCTGACGACCGCTACTCCCGGGGCAATCCCAGGCCGCGCTGGGCGATGACCGAGCGCTGGATCTCGCTCGTCCCGCCTTCGATCGTATTGGCGACCGACCTCAGAAGCGCGTACTGATAAGGAAACGCGCTGGAACTGGCGAGGGACGCTTGGCCGTCCATGCCGAACACTTGCAGCGCGGTAACCCCGATTTTCTGTTGCAACTCCGCGCCGAACAGCTTGGCCATCTGCGCCTCTCGAGTGGGCACCAGCCCACTGCCCTGCATTGAGGCGATGTTGTAGGCCATCGTGCGCAGCACCTGCACGGCAATGTGGTGCTCAGCCAGGCGGTGGCGTAACTCCGGTCGTACCTCACCTTGGCGGCGGCGCAGTTCGGCCACCAGGTCATCCACAACCCGCCGGGCGCTTGACGTCGCGCCGATGGAACTGCGTTCGAAGTCCAGTCCGATAGCCACGTGGTACCAGCCGCGATTCTCTTCGCCCACGAGCTGGGCCGCGGGGATACGCACGTCCTCGAAGAAGATCTCGTTGAACTCGTGCGTGCCGGCCATGTTGATCAGCGGTCGCACGGTGATGCCCGGCGTGTCCATCTTGATCGCAAACGTCGAGAGCCCTTTGTGCTTGGGGACATCCGGGTTCGTTCGAGCCGCCAGCCAGCCCCAGTCCGCGTAGTGCCCGAAGCTCGTCCAGATCTTCTGGCCGTTGATCACGTAGTCGTCGCCATCGCGCACGGCGCGCGTCTGCATGTTCGCGAGGTCGCTGCCCGCGCCAGGCTCGGAATAGAGCGTGCACCAAATGTCCGTGCCATCGGCGATGTTCGAAAGGTAATCGCGCTTCTGTTGGTCCGTGCCGTAGAGCATGACCACCGGGCCAACCCATGCGACGCCCATGTTCATCACGCCCGGCACGCCGCTGTAGGCCATCTGCTCATTGAAAACGAGCTGTTCCATCGGCGTCGCGCCCAGTCCGCCAACGTCCTTCGGCCACGGAAGGGCAAGCCAATGGCGCTCTGCCAGGCGCTTCATCACCCCGCGTTCGATCACCATCTGCTCAGCGGTCGAGGCGTACTGCTGGTCCCAACCCGCGGGCAGGTCGTGCTCAATGAACGCGACCACCTGCTGTTGGAACGCGGCCTGTTCGGGTTGGAGGCGAAAGTCCATCGGGCATGCTCCTACAGCAAAGAGTCGGCTGGACGATTGTAGCCGTTTCGCCGGGTGGCCCTCAGCGTCGCTCGCCGCGAATGGTGTTTGTGCACGCGCCGGTGAAGATGTTCGCCTGCAAGTCGATGTCGTTGGCGTCCGTCACCCAGACAATGCGGCGGTCGTCCCTCCGGAACCACTGGTCCTGGTTGCGGGCCAGGCGGTGCGTGCCGAACTTGGTCCGCTCGACCGCCTCGCCGAGGGTTGACTCGCCACGAAGAAGGCGCACGCTCTCGCCGTAGCCGATCGACGACATCGCGGGAGCATCGGGCGCCACGCCCAAATCGAGTAGCGCCTGCACTTCCTCGAGCAAACCACCGGCGAACATCGCCTCAACGCGGCGATCGATGCGTGCGTAGAGCTCGTCGCGTGGCACACTCACCCCGAACAGCAGGTATTCGAAGTCAGGCACGCCTTTGGTTTGCCATGTGCTGATCGGCACGCCGGTCCTTTCGAACACTTCAAGCGCACGGATCACGCGTCGCACATTTCGGCCGTCGAGCCGGTCGGCGGCGAGCGGGTCAACGCTTGCAAGGCGGGCGTGAAGCGCCTCCCACCCATGGCCAGCAGCGAAAGAGCTCAGTTCGGCGCGCAAGGCTGGGTCGGGTGCCACGTTCGGGACCTGCCAGGCTTCGAGCAGCGACCAGACGTACTGCGCGCTCCCTCCCACCAGCCAGGCGAACGAATCCCGCGCCCAGATCGTTTCGAGCGCCTCGCGCGCCTGCCGCTGGTAAAGCGCGAGGCTGTAGCCGTCAGCAGGATCCGCTACGTCGAACAGGTGGTGACGCACTCGCTGGCGATCTTCGAGCGCAGGCTTGGCTGTGCCAATGTCCATCCCGCGGTACACCTGCCGGCTGTCGGCGTTGACGATTTCGCCGCCAAGCCGAGTAGCGAGTTCAAGCGCAACGCGCGATTTGCCGGACGCCGTTGGCCCGACGATAGCGACGAGCCGGCGCAACATCAGGCACGCGCCGCGCGGCAGATCGTGAGGAACTGGTCGGCCTTCAGCGACGCACCGCCGACCAACGCGCCATCGATATCCGGCTGCGAGAGCAGCGTCTCGGCGTTCTCCGCATTCACACTGCCGCCGTATTGAATGCGGATGGCGTCCGCCATACCGCCGCAGAGCTTGCGCAACTCGCCACGAATGAAGCTGCAGGCCTCTTGGGCCTGTTCGGGCGTGGCAGTTTCACCCGTACCAATCGCCCAGACTGGCTCATACGCCACCGTCACATCCGCCGACAGTTCCAGTCCCCGCAACCCATCCGCCACCTGACGCGCCAACACCTGCTCGGTGCGACCGCCTCGACGCTCTTCCAGCAACTCGCCAACGCAAACGATCGGCAGCAACGGTGAGGCCAGCACGGCGGCGAGCTTCTTCTGCACCGTTTCGTCGGTCTCGCCGAAAAACTGGCGACGCTCGCTATGCCCGATGATCACGTAGCGACAATACTCCGCCAACATCGCAACGCTCACCTCGCCCGTAAACGCGCCCTTGGGCTCCCAAAAGACGTCCTGTGCGCCCACCGCCAGCTTCGAGCCAGATAGTGCGGAGCGCACGGCGGACAGGTAGGGAAACGGCACACAGAGGGCCACGTCCGTGGTCAATCCGCTCGCTCCAACCGCCACGTCAGCCGCCAGAGTCCGCGCCTCCGCCTCGGTGGTGTTCATCTTCCAGTTGCCCGCAACGAACGGCTTGCGCATCGCTCAGGCTCCGTACTTCGCAAAGCGCATGGCGTGCGCCATCGCCAGCGGCATCACGTCGACGGCCGGGAAGATGCCCAGGCTTCCCTTGATGCACTCTTGCTCATTGAAGTTCGTGGCGTTCCCCTCGCGGCAATAGTTCGAATGGAGCAGAAACGGCACCGGGTGCCACGAATGGGCGGCCATTAACGCCGGCGTCGAATGGTCTCCCGCAATCATCAACACATCGGCGCCCAGCCCCAGCAGCTCCGGGACGAAGCCATCGAACTCCTCAAGGGCGTGGCATTTCTGTTCGAAATCGCCGTCTTCGCCCGCGGCATCCGTCTTTTTGTAGTGCACGAAAAAGTAGTCGTAGTTGTCCCAATTTTCGCGGACGAGGTGGATCTGCTCCGTCATCCCACCGGGGCAAGCGATCGCCGTCATGCCCGCCAGCTTCGCCAACCCGCGGTACATCGGGTAGACGGCCAGCGCGGCCGCTCGCACGCCCCACGTGTCCGGGAACTGAGGCAACGCCGGGTAATTTGCGAATCCCCGTAACGTCAGGCCGTTCGCGTGGACCTGGTCCTTGAGCAGCGCGTGTGCCTTCTCCACGAATTCGTTTACAACGGCCGCCGTTCGCGACGATGGCTCATCCGCGCCTTGGGCGGCCAGCGGCGGCACGCCCTCGTGCTGCGGGTCTGTCGTGCTGACGGCGTCACCCAGCCCTTCGCCGCGAAGGACGAGCACGAAGCGGTGTTCGCGTACCGGCTCGACGAAGACCTCGACACCCGAGATGGTGATCGTGCGCAAGCGCTCCAAGAGCTTCGCCGAAGTTTCCGTCGCCACCCGGCCAGCGCGCCGGTCCGAGATGTTGCCATTAGCGTCCAGCGTGCAGAAATTGCCGCGCGCGGCAACGTCCGTGGGCGTTAGGGCAAAGTCGATGCCCGTCGCTTCGAGCACGCCGCGCCCGATATCGAAGCGAAGAGGATCGTAGCCAAAGAGTGCAAGGTGGCCGGGGCCGCTGCCGGGAGTAATGCCCGGCCCAACCGGCACAGTCAGTCCCACTTCCGAACGTACGGCCAGGCGGTCCAGGTTCGGGATCTGGGCCCTTTCGAGTTCGCTGCGCAGCGTAGAGGTTGGTGATAGCCCCCCAAGCCCATCCAGCACCACCAGGATGATTTTCGTTCCGGCAGGCTGCGAAAGCCGCTTAGCGAGTTCGAGATCCACGTTGCCTCGTCTTTCCTCCGCCACGCGCTGGGGCGGTTCGCGCTGGCGCCGATGGCGCCCCGAAACGGTCAACCAGCTTCTGCGGATTGCGCAGACTGAGTGTAAGCCGCGTGGCGTGCAGCGGGACCATCTTGGGCACCAGCCACACCCGCAACGGGTTCCGCAGCGTGACTTCGACCACTTCACCCCAGGTGCTCACCAGCGCAACGTCACCCGAGAAGTTGGTGCGAACTCCGATACCGCCAAAGATATTGCGCCTCACCAAACGCGCGCCCGCCACATCGGCGTTGGCGATAACAGTGTCCACCAATCCTGCAAACCGGATGCGGGTGCGCTCTGGAGTCACGGCGACGAACGAAGTCGGCGCGCGCAATGCAGCCGCGAACGCCCAAAGGAAGACGATCCCGAGGATCACCGCCGGCAACAAAAGCAGGATCCCTTGTCCATCGGCCACGCCTTTGAGGGCGAACGTCGCGCCCACCCCGCAGGCGAGCGCGATGAGCGCCAACATCACCTGAAACATGCGGATACCGCGGAAGGCGAAAAGCATCGGCGGCGGAGCCGCTTCCGTGCGTTGTGCCACGCTACGAATCGAGGAGCGCGGCAACGCCGGGCAACTCTTTCCCTTCAAGCATTTCGAGCGAAGCGCCTCCGCCCGTGGAGACGTGCGTGAACTGCTTCTGGAGCCCGGTCATCGTGACGACTGCGGCGGTCTCACCGCCGCCCACAACAGTTGTCGCATTCAACCCGGCGATTTCGCGAGCCATTCCCACAGAACCGTGGGAAAACTTTTCCATTTCGAACACACCCATCGGGCCGTTCCAGATGACGGCCTTCGCTCTTTTCAATTCGCGACCGTACAGCTTCACCGTCTCGGGGCCGATATCCAGGATCATGTAACCGCGCGGAACGTTCGCCGGGGCCACGATCTTGGTGTCTGCATCCGCCGCGAATGCGCTGGCGGCGATCACATCAACGGGCAGAAACACCTGCACCTCGCGCGCCTTCGCATCGGCGAGGATGCGCTTGGCGACATCGATCTGCTCCGCCTCGACCAGCGACATCCGGACATCAACGCCAGTCGCCACGAAGAACGTGTTTGCCATCCCGCCGCCGAGGAAGAGCATGTCCAGCTTCGGCAAGAGGTGCTCGATGGCCGCGATCTTGGTGCTCACCTTCGCTCCCCCGATAACGGCGGCAAACGGCTGAGGAGGGTCCGCGACCAACGCGCTCAGGTAGGTCACTTCCTTCTCCATCAAGAGCCCAGCGACGGCCGGCAGGAAGTGCGTGACCCCTTCCGTCGAAGCGTGCGCGCGGTGAGCCGATCCAAACGCGTCGTCCACATACAGGTCGGCGTATGAAGCAAGTTGCTTTGCGAACTCGGCGTCGTTTGCTTCTTCTTCCTTGTGAAAGCGCAGGTTTTCGAGCAGCAGGACGCTTGCGGCGGGCATCACGCGGACGGCTTCGGCGGCATCGGGGCCTACGCAGTCGTCAACGAAGAGCACCTCGCGGCCGAGGATATTTCCCATCCGGCCAGCCACTGGGGCCAGGGAAAGAGATTCGTCGCGACCCTTCGGGCGGCCAAGGTGCGAGCAGAGAATCACGCCCGTGGCCCCGTTTTCGAGCAGGTATTGCACTGTCGGAGCCGCCTCGCGAATGCGCGTGTCGTCTGTGATCAGTCCGTTTTCGATCGGCACATTGAGGTCTGCGCGCACGAGCACCCGTTTGCCGCGGACATCCACGTCCCGAACCGTTTTTTTGCCAATGCCCATGGATGTCATGAACGCGTCTCGGCAGCGATACCGGTGCGCTCCACATCCATCAGCTTGTTCACGCGCCGCGCGTGGCGTCCGCCTTGAAATTCGTTCGACAGAAAAGCGGAGAGAATCTCTTCAGCAATGGCGGGGCCGATCTCCAGCCCTCCAAGGGCGAGCACGTTGGCATCTGTATGCATGCGCGCCCTCGCCGAACCCCAGCTTGTGTAGCAGAGAGCGGCGCGAATGCCCACCACCTTGTTCGCCGTAATGCTGATGCCCACGCCGTTGCTGCAGAGCACCACCCCAAAGTCCACGCGCTCAGCCACGACTTCGTTCGCCACGGCCACCGCGAACTCCGGGTAGTCCACGCTCTCCGGGCCGTTCGTGCCGAAGTCGTGGACCTCGTGGCCGAGGCCGCGGGCGTAGGCGACAAGATGGTCTTTAAGCTGAAAGCCGGCGTGGTCGGCGCCGAAGGCGAGTTTCAAGGGCGAACGCTCCTCAGGACGGTGATGCTGCGCAAATCCAGTATACGAGCGACAGTCCGGCGGTCTATCGCGCCCTCCCGCAGGATGCGGATCTCAGGGTTCGAACAGTCGATCACCGTCGAATCCAACCCGGCGGAGGTGGGACCTGCATCAAACGCGCAGGCGGAAAACTGGCCCACCTGAGTCACCGCCTCGGCGCAGGTGGTGGGGCTCACACCGCCGTGGCGGTTGGCGCTGGAAGCGGCCAACGGCCCGCCAAGCAACTCAACAACCTTGTGCACGACTCGCGAGTCGGGGATTCGAAATCCAATCGTGGCGCCGCCAGCCAGGGCGGCGCTCTCCCAGTCCGGTTGCTTGGGCACGATGATCGTCCAGCCGCCAGGCCCGAGTTCGTCGATTAGCCGATCGGCGGAGGCGGTGAGTTCGGCGAAACGGCGCAACTGGTCCATCGAAGGCCCGAAAAGCAGTTGGAGCGGCGCTTCGGCGCCCTTGCCCTTCGCTTCGTAGATGGCTTGCACGGCCAATTCGTTTGAAGCATCGGCGACGATTCCATAGACGGTGTCCGTGGGCAGGATGGCCAGGCGGCCGGCCGCAAGGTGCGCAACGCACGCTTCAAGCGATTGGGGATCGTCGCCCGACTTCATCGCCCCAGTTCGCGATAGATCTGTCCGCGGGGCCCGATGCCGGTGACTCGCACAACTGCCCGATCGGTCAGTACGGAGAACAGGATTCGCCGCTCGCCAACACGAGCCGAGCGCCGCCCTGGATAGCCCGCAAGTGCCTTTGAGGAAGGCCCAAACGGATCCGAAACGATCTGGGCAAGCGTCTCCGAAACACGTTCTCGGGTTTTCTCATCGAGGCGGTCGAAATAGCGCGCCGACTGTCGCGACATCTCAAGACGGTAATTCACAGTCCGCGCGGCAATCCGTGTGCCGGCAGAAAGGTTTCGCCATCAACGAATTCTCCCGCTTCGAACTCAGCTTCGCCGGCAAGCAGGAGAGCGACTTGCTCAGGCGTGGGCGTCTCTTCTTCCGTCGACTCCCACTCAAGCCGATCGAGCAGCTCGGCCGCCTCCTCTTCGCTAAAGGCTTCGATCCGTTCGTGGAGTGCTTCTTTCGCGGTCATGACCTCAACCCCAGTGGTTTGAGAAACGCGCCGCCATCCACAAACTCTCCCGCTGCGAACTCAGTCTCACCCCCTAGCCGGGGTACGACATGCTTCGGCGTGAGCGTGGCTTCCTCTGTCGCTTCCCACTCAAGCCGATCGAGCAGCTCGGCGGCTTCTTCTTCGGTGAAGGCTTCTATGTGTTCCAGGAGAGCCTCTTTTGCGGTCATGCGAACATTCTACGCCACCGCGCGACCGGCATCGGCGCCTCGGAACGTTACGTCGCATGCTTTGATTGCAGCCCGCCCGTTTGGTAGCTTCGATCATGGTAATAGAGATGCCGGACGCTCCCACCGAATCCCAACCAACCCCTGCCCTCGATCCCGCAAAAGGTCACGAGACCATCGTGGTCCTGGACTTCGGCTCTCAGTTCACGATGCTCATCGCCCGCCGCGTTCGCGAACTCAACACCTACTGCGAAGTGTTGCCCTTCGACGCCGCCAGCGACCACATCAAGGGCCTCGACGTACGCGGCATCATTCTCTCTGGCGGGCCGAGCAGCGTGTACGACGAAGGCGCTCCCCAGGCGCCTCAGTGGGTGTGGGACTCTGGCCTGCCGGTGCTCGGCGTGTGCTACGGCATGCAGCTTATGGCCCACCAACTCGGCGGACAGGTTGTCCCTGGCACCGAACGCGAATACGGCCCGGCAACCATCGTCCGTTCCGCCGAATCGCCGCTTCTCGCGGGCCTGCCCGATGATCTGAACGTCTGGATGAGCCACGGCGACCGCCTCGAAACGATCCCACCGGGCTTTTCGTCCTACGCCAGTTCCGGCAACTCGCCATACGCCGTAATGGCAGACCTCTCGCGCAAGTACTACGGCATCCAGTTCCATCCGGAGGTCGTCCATACGCCTCGCGGCAAGGACATCCTTCAGAACTTCGTCCGCGGGGTTTGCGAATCCGAAGGCACCTGGACGGCGGGCAACTTCATCGAGGAGTCCATCGCAGCCATCCGCGCGCAGGTGGGGGACGGTCGCGTCATCTGCGGCCTCTCCGGCGGCGTCGATAGTGCGGTCGCTGCCGCGCTCGTGCATCGCGCAATCGGCGACCAACTGACCTGCATCTTCGTGGACAACGGCTTGCTTCGCCTTAACGAAGCGACGGACGTGGTCGAGGTGTTCACGCGCAACATGAAAATCAGCTTGATCCACGTCGAGGCCGAGGAGCAGTTCCTTTCGCAACTCGCTGAAGTGACCAACCCTGAAACCAAACGCATCCGCATCGGCAACACGTTCGTGCGCATTTTCGAAAAGGAAGCCCGCGGTATCGAGGGCGCCAACTTTCTCTGCCAGGGCACCCTCTACCCGGACGTTATCGAAAGCGCGTCTCACGGCTCCGGCTCTGTGAAAATCAAGACCCACCACAACGTTGGCGGTCTGCCGCCGGACATGAAGCTCGGCCTCGTCGAGCCACTCCGCTACCTTTTCAAGGACGAAGTGCGGCGAATTGGCGAGGCGCTCGGCCTGCCTGAAGAGATGGTTTGGCGCCACCCGTTTCCCGGGCCTGGCCTTGCGATTCGTGTCATCGGCGAAGTAACCAAGCCCAAGCTCGACATGCTCCGCCTCGCCGACCGCATCGTCATGGACGAAGTGACGAACGCGGGCCTCTACCGTGAACTCTGGCAGAGCTTCGCCGTCCTCACGGACACCAAGAGCGTCGGCGTCATGGGCGATTTTCGCACCTATGGCTACGCCGTCGTCGTCCGGGCGGTAGTGGCCGACGACGCGATGACGGCCGACTGGGCGCGCCTTCCACACGAACTGCTCGGCAAGATTTCGAACCGCATCGTGAATGAGGTCGACGGCATCAACCGCGTCGTCTACGACATCACCAGCAAGCCCCCGGGGACGATTGAGTGGGAGTGACTTCGATTCGCGATTCGAAGTGGGGGGCTACCTAGGTGGGCGCGCGGGTGTTGCTGGTTGGCATGGGCGGCCGCGAGCACGCCGTAGGCTGGAAGCTACGCCAGAGTCCGCTCGTCGATGAGATCTTCATCGCGCCTGGAAACGCGGGCACGGCGCTTGTCGGGACCAACTTGTCGGTCCAGCCGAAAGACATCGAGGGGCTGGTGGACACGGTCAAAGCGCACGGTATCGATTTCTACCTTGCGACGATGGACGACCCCCAGCCGCTGGGCCTGGTCGATCGGCTCCAGGCTGAAGGCGTCCTCTGCTACGGGCCGTCAGCGGCGGCGTCCCGCCTCGAATCGAGCAAAGCGTGGGCCAAGCAGTTCATGGTCGAACGCGGAATCCCAACCGCGGAGGCTGAAGCCTTCACCACTTACGCGGCCGCCCGCACCTACGTCGAATCGAT
>JBBQGT010000049.1:0-22294 GCA_038323265.1 Tepidiformales bacterium | reverse complement strand
CATCCTGGAGCCCGGGCAAACCCCTGACGGCAACGAGCTGGCGACCATCCCCTATACCCTCGGACTCGCCCACCCGAAGGGCTATCCGCTCTACACCTGGCTCGGCAAAGCTCTTCACCTACCTGCCCGCGGGAGCCCGCGGCCCTGGGCGAAGCGGGCCATTGGAACGCGGTCAGCTCTGGGCACCGGCGCGGCGCCAATCAGTTAAAGACCCATGTAGCGGCTCAATCCCGCGGACTGAAGCTGTACGTCCCGTCCCAGCCAAAGTTGACCCCGTCCTGAGTCGAGACGGCCACGCTCGCGTGGAAGTGGGTGAACTTCCCGGTCCCGCCGTTGAACGTGCACCGTCCCGGCTGGTGCGCCGGATCGAGATAGCAGTGGCCGAAGGCGGTGTTGCCGGGCCCGACCTGGAGGACCACGTCAGTGTCCAGCACGCCCGGAACAGGATCACCGAATGCCTTGGCATAAACGACCGTGGAGCCGACATCGATCGCCTTGAGGTTCGAAGACGTGATCGTGCAGAAGCCACCAGCCAGAAGCGTGTACTGCGAGCATTCCTTCGTCACATGGAGGTTTCCGCTGCGCGGGGAGGCCGCCGAGGCCACTTGTGACCCCGGTGAGAGAGTCAGGGCTGCAAAGCCCGCGACTAGCGCAAGGAGCGCCAGGATGATTCCGAAGCGTGCTGAGAGTTTGAATTGCATTTCCTGTTTTCCTTCCTGCTGTGTTGGTTCACATGACGCCGCCAAGACTGGAGACGTGGCAGCAACTGGTGATCGTGCTATTGGCTCTTCCACCTACCTCCCATCGTTTGGTTTCCTCGGCCGCCTGACGCGCCGACCACGCGCCGAACAAGTCGAGGAGTGGTCGGCTTCGCCGGCGCGCCGCCCGGGTGCCCCTCCCTCAAGTTTCTGGCCGGGGAGCCCGCCGGGCGCCGCTGGCTCTCGTCGGCCGCGTCCGGCGAATTCGCCGGCGACTTGAACCATCCGCCCTGCGAGTTGCGAAAGCTTCCGGGGAACTACGTATCTTTCGCAGCCCGGCGGCGGGCCCGCCGCGACCCTCACCCGGGGGATGGCAGGAACTACGTAGTTTTCAGCTTGCGGCCGCAGCCGACGCGCTTCGCCGCCGGCTGCTCTCGCAACACGACCTGGGACTCGGGGAAAAGGGTGCTACCGCGACGGGGAAGCAAAGCCGTGGGCGTGCGCATACGCCGCCGCCTCGACACGGCCATGGGTGGAGGTCTTCAGGTAGATGTTCGCGATGTGGTGTTCAACCGTGCGAACGCTCAGCACCAGTTCGTCGCCAATCTCCTTGCTGCTCCGCCCAATGCTGATCAGTCGAAGGACTTCAACTTCGCGTCCTGTCAGACCATCGCGGCGGGGCGGTGAAGCGGGCTGGCTTCCAATTGACGTCCGTTTGGTCCCAATCGCGTGCTCAATCCAGGGCTGGGCAGCAGCGCATCCGCGGTAGATCGCCATCGCGGCTTCGAAGCTCTCCACAGCAGTGGCACGGTTATGGCGCCCGGCGCGGGCGTACATCCGGGCGCGGAGTTGAAGCGCTTCAGCCTCGTCCCAGCGTAGCGAGTACCGTTGGAAGACTGCCAGTGCGCGCGCGAAGTGCGCCTCCGCTTCGTCCAGGCTGCCGCTGGCGCCCGCCACCATCGCCTCGGCGAGGGCGACGCGTCCACCCAGCCCACGCCAGTCCTCACCGCGGGCGAGGATCGCACGGCAGCGTTCGAGGTGGACTTCGGAGTCGGCAAGGAGCCCCTTCTCGGCGCAGCCTATCGCTAGCTCAGGGCTGGCCTGCATCTGAATGATCAGACTGGGGCCGTCGAGGCCGATGGTGAGCGCTTCGAGGAGGAAGCCCGCGGCGGAGGCACCGTCTCCGCGGACACGGGCGATGCGGGCGAGCCAATAGTCTGCCAGCGCCAGGTTTGACCGGTTAAGCCTTGCCGGCGCCGTCTCCCGTACCTTCGTCCAGGCCGCCTCCGAGCTGTCCCAGTCGCCTTCCCAGAAAGCAATGTCAGGGCCTGCGCGGATGCCCCCTTCAACCATCAACGCCCGGCAGCCGTCCATCTCGCCAGCGGCGGCCAGGGAGCCCGCGATGAGGGCTTGAAGACTGTACCTCCGCGTGGGGGCTTGCCGCTGGCGTGGCTGGTCGACCTCTCGCAGGCCCCAGGTCCTCCCCTCCAGCGGGTCCCCTATCTCCTCAAGGTGCCCTCCCAGCCACAACGCAGCGACGAAGGCGCGGTAGGTGTTGTTCAGGCGGTTGGCCACGTCCCAAGCCCGTCCCAATAGTTCCAGCCCTTCCGCCAGGCGCCCCATGGCGTTCAGGTGATAACTGTGCATGACCGCGTTGGTCACCCAGCGATCCTCCTCACCCAGGACAAGGGCGATGGACATCGCCCGGCCCGAAAACTCGAGACCGTTGGCTGTGTCCACCTGCCACACTGCCACCAGTCCGAGCCCGCTCCAGAGGCTGAGTTGGCCATCGCCGGGTGGCCCGTCCTTCAGGACCGGCTCGGCCGCGCGCAGGCAAACGGCCGCCACGGCCTTCCCCACCGACCACACGTTGACGATCGAATCGCGCTCCCACGGCCGCTCGCCGGCCTCATCCAGCCAGCCGCCCCACAGGTCAACAGCCCACGCGGTTGCCAACGGTGACCGAGACCGACGCGCGTCCCCGCGTTCCGCGAAGTTTCGCTCAAACTCCGCGCGCACCCCGGCGAAGGCGGGCTCGGCGAAGCCATGAATTGACGTTTCCACAGGCACCAGTCTCCGCCCCGCAATGACGAAGCTCAACCACCCCTGTAGGGTGCAGCCACTACCGACGCGCCGCGCCCCTCGCGGAGCACAAACTCGCCACAACGGGAGACACAGAATGGCTGAAATCAATGGTGGACGGTTGGCCGCAAGGCAGCTCAAGCAGGCGGGCATCGATACCGCCTTCGGCGTCGTCGCTGGCCCGATGATCGAGGTGATGGCGGGCATGCAGGCGGAAGGCATCCGCGTCGTCAACTGCCGCCACGAGGAGTCGGCCTGCTTTGCCGCCTCCGCCTGGGGCTACATCAAGAAGAAGCCGGGCGTCGTCGTGGCGGGTTCGGGGCCGGGGATGATCAACGCCATCACCGGTCTCCACGTCGCCACGGAGTCCGGCATGCCTCTCGTCGTCCTCGGCGGCTCGGTCGATGGCCGCACCCGTGGCCTCGGCGGCTTCCAGGAGGCCGACCAGCTGGCCTTCGCGAAGCCCGGCTGCAAATGGACCGCCCAGGTCGATAGCACTGAGCGTATCCCCGAGATGGTCCATCTCGCCTTAGGCAAGGCCGTTTCCGGGCGGCCCGGCGGCGTCTATCTCGATTTCCCTGGCCAGTTCGTCCGCCGTCGCATCGATGACGCGGCCGTACAACTGCGCGAGACCTCGCCCGACGTCTCGCTCCCCTATCCGGACCCGCGCCTGGCCGAGGCGATCGCCTCCATGCTCGCCACCGCCGAGCGGCCCCTCGTGCTCATCGGCAAAGGGGCGGCCTGGGCCGATGCTGGTCCCGCTCTCACGCAGCTCGTGGCCATCGGCATCCCCTACGTCGCCTCGCCGATGGGCCGCGGCGTCGTGGCCGATGACAACCCAATGTGCATGAACGCCGCGCGCTCCTCCGCCCTCGCGGGCGCCGACGCAGTATTAATGGTAGGCGGGCGCTTCAATTGGATCTTCCAGTTCGGCCGCGCCCCTCGCTTCGCCCCAAGCGCGCGCCTCGCACAGATCGACATCGTCGCCGAGGAGATGACCAGCGCCGCCAACCTCGAGCTCGGCATGGTGGCGGATTGCGCTGCGGGCGTGGAGGCCATCGTGGCCGCCCTCGGCGGGCGGCGGCTCGCGTCCGCAGACAACGGCTGGCTCGACACCCTACGCACCGACGCCCTGAAAAACGAAGCCACGATCAGCGAGCAGATGACCTCGGATTCGACCCCGATCAACCACTACCGCCTGCTGCGCGAAATTCGTGACGTCCTTCCCCGCAACGCCAACGTCAGCGTTGACGCCGAACTCACGATGGCCGTCGCCCGCGCCGTCCTCCCCAGCTACAACCCGCGTTCGCTGCTCAACTCTGGCACTACCGGCTGCATGGGCACCGGCGTGCCCTACGCTCTCGGCGCGAAGCTCGCGATGCCGGACTGGCCCGCAGTCGCCGTCATCGGCGATTACGCCTTCGGCGCCGCTGCCATGGAGGTGGAGACGGCTGCTCGCGTGGGCGCCAACGTCGTCTTTGTCGTTTCGAACAACGGCGGGATCGCTGGCCACTCCATCCAGGACCGCATGTTTGCTCCCGATTCGCCCCCAATCGCCGCCCTCCTCCCCGTGGACTACGAGCGCATGGGCGAAATGGTCGGCGGCTTTTCCGCTCGCGTCACAGACCCGGCGGAGCTTCGCCCAACGCTCGAAAAAGCGCTCGCCGCCGACCGCGTCGCGGTGATCAACGTCATCACGGACCCGAAGGGCGGCCAGCGCGGCTCGATGTATTTGGGGTAGCAAGGGGTGACGACGGCGTAGTCGACCCGCTCAGGATCGACCCGCTCAGACGCCTTTCTGGCCGCCCCACGTCTCCCAGTGCGTCACTTCTTCCGTCGGCCTGCGCTTTACCGGCCCAAACTTCGCCGCCGGGTAGCCGAGCGGGATCAACGCCACGGGAACAGTATCCGGCGGCAGCTTCAGCCACTCCGTCAGGTCTTCGACCATCGCCGATTGGAACGTCGTCATCACCGTCCCCAGGCCCAGCCCGCGAGCGGTCAACAGCAGGTTCTGCACGGCCAGGTAGATCGAACTGCCCGCCAATAGGCCGCGCGGCGCAGGGCTCGTGGTGCTCGTCAGGCACGGAAATATGAACACCGGTGCGCTGTCAAGGTTGCTCACGATGGCGCTCACCCCGTTCATCATGATCCGCTTCGAAGGGTCATCCGAAGTGCGCCCCGCTTCAAGGTACTGCTGCAGTTGCTCGCTGGTCATGAATCGCTGGCGCACGCTCTCCGCAATGCGCGCTCGCATGGAGTCATCCTTCACAATCACGAAGCCCCACGGCTGCAGGTTGGTCCCACTCGGCGCGCGCGTCGCCCCTTCGATGCACTTCTGCAGCAACTCGTCCGGCACCGGGTCCGGCTTGAAGTAGCGGATCGCGCGCGCCGTGGACATCGCCTCCCAGAGGTCATCCGTACCGCTCTGCGTCGATTCAGCTGTCATTCGAATCTCCTGTCCGCCCGTCTCTCCGCACTTTATTCGCTGGGGCCAAGTCCGTTCAACCGCGGCTCCGAACGGCCCGCTCATCGCTGAGGACCCGCTCGAGGAACGTCCGCACAGCTTCGGTGTAGCGTTCACGGTCCACGTTCCAGCCGTGAACGTGCCCCGCGCCGGGGATGCGCACGTAGGTCACCTGTCCCGGCAGTGCCTCCGCCAGGCGGTCGCTGGTGCTCACCGGTACCACCGCATCGGCGTCCCCATGAAGCAGCAGGATCGGGGGCCGAATGTTCGCCACGCCCTTCAGGTAGTCCACCTCGTCCCAGTTCAGCCGGTAGCGCCGGCTCGTCACCCGGTTGCTGTACGAAAGCACGCGTCGTGGCAGCCCGGCGTTCGTCGCCCCGTGGGCAACCGTCTCGCGCAGGTCAACCATCGGCGAGTCGAAGATTAGGCCAGTCACCGCGTGAGCGAGGGCGGACTTTGCCAGGAAGCTCAGGCAGATCGCGCCGCCCATGCTGTAACCCACCAGTACGACGCACTCCGCGCCGTGCTCCAGCGCAAACCGAACGGCCGCCTCAAGGTCCTCCCACTCATGCCGCCCGTAGCCGTAGCGCGCGTCGGCGCTGTTCGCCGTTTCGGCGTCGTTGCGGTAGGTAATCGCCAGACAGGGGAGCCCCCGCTCCACCAGCGTCGGCAGCAGGCGCAGCGTCTCTCGCCGGTTCGCCCCCTTTCCATGCACCATCACTGCCCACGTGTTCCCGGTCCCAGGCACGAACCAGGCCGGCATCGAACCCAACGGCGATGCCACCTGCACCGTTTCGAATCCAAGTCCGTGCGCCTCCAGCGGGTCGCCCTCAAAAACGAACGAATCGACACGCGCCAGATCGCCGGGCACGAACAACCCGAGGCCGCCCATGTGCTCACGTACGACCTCTCCGGGCCGCAGTTCGATCACCTCGCCGATGCGGTGGTAGGCGTGTTCCCCTTCCAGACCGAAGGTGCCCGGCATCGCCCAGTCACTCGATCGTGTTGCGCGCGTCCGCCTCAACGTGATCTGCCCATCGCCGATGGCGTAGACCTCAACGTCGAGTGGGTCCGGCCCTGCCCGCAAGTCCAGGGCGCCCTTGCGGAACAGGTGCGCGAGCCCCAGGCCAACCCCAGCCAATGCCACCGCAACCGCCCCGAACAACGCCAGGAGAACCACCAGCACTCGCATCCCCGAACCGTACCACGGGCACGGTCGCGCCGGTGAAGCCTAACTCCCCTCACGGCGGCTGGCCCGCCTCCCCGTTAACGAACGCAAAGGCGACCCCTTAGTGCGACCGCCGACGCGACCCCATGAGCAGTGCACCCAGCCCGAGTCCCGCGACTGCTAACACGAGCAGTGAGACCAACGCCGCCGACGCTCCTGCTGAGTTGCCGAAGCCTGCATTGCCGGTGGCGGGCGGCCGTGGAGCTGGCGGAGACGCGGCAGGCGATGCCGTGTTGCCTGGAGTAGTAGCTGTTGGCGAGGCCGTGAGGGACGCTGTCGGCAAGGGTGTACGCGTGCTGGTAGAGGTCGCCGTGGGCGAGGGCGTCAGGGTGCCTGTAGCGCTCGCCGTGGGCGAGGGTGTCACGGTGCCCGTCGAGCTCGCCGTTGGTGAGGCTGTCGCTGAGGCGGTTGTCGTCGTCGTCGTCGTTGCCGTTGAGGTTGAGGTTGCGGTTGTCGTCGTCGTCGTCGTTGCCTTTGAGGTTGCGGTTGACGTTGCGGCGGTGACATCGTTGGTAACCGACGCCTGGCACATCACGAGCGCGCCCCCTCCGTTGCCCGAACCGTTGCACTGGTCGATGTTCACCGGAAGAGTTGCCGTCATTGTCGATGCGCCGCTCACTGTGCACGTGAAGCCAACGCTCCCGCCCCCGTTTCCGGAATTGTTGCATTGTCCGACCGTCGCCCCCGTCACCGAGGTGACACCCGGGCTATTGGCGGGAGTGCAGGTCCCCGGCGCACCGGTTCCAGTAATCACCGAACCGACACACTGGTAGACCGTTGCGGGCGTCACCGCGGCCGGGCTGCCGGTGAAGTGGTTGGCAATCGTCACGCTGCAGATTACCGCTCCGCCGCCCCCGTTTCCGGACCCATTGCACTGCTGGACGGTCGTTACCGGCTGCGTTGATATGGACGTAGTGGTCGTGCAGGTCAGCGTGCTCGTCGCTCCCGTTGCGCCCACGCATCTCGTCATCGTGAGCGTAGAAGGAGGGCTCGCAGCCAGTTCGCCCGTCGACGTGAGGTAGTTCGCTACTGTAACGGTGCACGCCACCTCGGTCCCTCCGCCGTTCATCTCACCGTTGCACTGCGAAGCGACCGACGCCGCGCTCGCTCCTTGCGGTTGCTGGCTCGCGAGGATGATCATGGCCGCCGCCAGCGCGACCACCGCTGTGAAAGCTAGCCATCTACGACGGAAAGACCGTTGGGCCACGGGTCGGGAAGTCGGTTTAACGGTATGCATGCTTAGACCATACATCCGGACATGGTCGTCGTACACAAAAAAATTATGTAACTGCGATGACCAGCAGGCTCCTGCCACGGGCCCGAGGTGCCAAAAGCGATCCCTTTGGCGAAGAACGCCAGGTCGTCGAAGCGCTACTCTAACCAGCCCTCAGACGGCGCTCAATTCCCCGATTCGCGCCACGTTCTGCAGCGTCAGCAGGCAGGCACGGGCCGCCTCGCGCCCCTTCACCTTGAAGTGGCTCATGAAGAACGCCTCGTGCTCTTCGTTTTCGTGGAAGCGGTGCGGCGTCAGGACTACCGAGAGCACCGGCACCTCGGTCTCCAACTGCACGCGCATGATCCCGTCGATCACCGCTGACGCCACGAAATCGTGCCGGTAAATCCCGCCATCGATCACAAACCCGGCGCAAACGATGATCGCGTACCGGCCGGACTGCGCCAAAAGCTTCGCTTGCAGTGGGATCTCCAGGCTGCCTGGCACATCGAAGACGTGAACCCGGCGCTCGGGAACGCCGTTTGCGCCCAGTTCAGCGATGAAGCTGAGCCGCGCCTGCTCCACGATCTCTTTGTGCCAGCCCGCCTGTATGAAGGCGATCAGGCCCGCGGAGGAGGGGTCGAAAACTGTCGGTGGCTGTGCGCTGCTGGGCATAGGTGGGCTCCTCGTTCCGAATTTCGAACGCGGGGCGCCACGGCTCGCGCTGCGGCGCATCAAGCGACGCGGCACTGCCATGTTCTCTACCATCCGGACTCTAACCGTCGGCTTCGGAGTCACACCGAATCTGCTGACCCCGGCCGTAGGCCGGGCGCTCGCGGGCTTATGCGCTTGCGCGCACTCACCGCCGGTGAGGATTTCACCTCGCCCCGAGAACGTGCGCCAAGTATAGCCGAACGGCTCAGCGCTTTCAGTTACCGCAGGGTCCCCCACACGCCACCCAAACTGTATCGTCGCCCACGTGCCCGCCGCCGCCTCAACGCCCACCGAAACGTCCCATCCCGGCTACGTAGGGCTGCACTTCGCGTCCTTCCTCGGCATCGCCTGCGTAGGCCTTTACGCCACCTCTTTCGGCCCGGCTCTGCCGTTCCTCGCTGAACATTTTGGCGTCTCTCTCGACCGCGCTGGCCTGCTGATCACGGTGCTGTTCGTCGGGTCCATTAGCGCCTCGGGCACAAATGCCCTCTACCTGCACAAATTCGAGTCGCGGCTGCTCGCGCTCCTTGGGCTGGTGATCATCGCCGCCGGTGCACTCGGGCTGGCCCTCACTTCGGAGTGGAGCGTTGCCCTGCTCTCAGTCGGCATTCTCGGCGTAGGCGATGGTCTGCTCGTTGCCGCCGCCCACTCCGCCATCGCCGAAACCGCGAGCGACGTGCCGCACGGCATGAACCGGCTCAACCTCTGGTTCGCCGTCGGCGCGGTCCTCGGCCCCATCTGGGCCGGCGCCATCCTCGCCACTCGCGGTGAGCACACCATCGTCTACATCGGCATCGCCAGCATCTCTCTGGCCGTCGCGGCGCTCTTGGCCACCGTCCCTCGTACGCACCCGCCTGTCCACGGCCAGGAAAGAACCGGCTCCATTCGTTCGCGCCCGATCATGGTCATGGGCGCCGTACTCTTTCTCTACGTAGGCGCAGAGATCGGTCTCGGCTCTTGGGTCTCCTCCTATTCCACCGAGGCGTTCGGCGCGGGCGTGATGGCCAGCGCCATGGTCACCGCCGGCTACTGGGGCGCATTGATGGTTGGCCGCGTGATCAGCGGCCTTCTTTTCGCTCGCGGCGTTCCGCCGCTGACGGTGCTCCTCGGCTCCATCGCCGGCGCACTCCTCACCAGCTCCGCCCTCGCTCTTGCCGATGGAAACCTCGCGATCGGCGTCGCTGCAGCGTTCGGCACTGGCCTCTTTTTCGGCCCCATCTGGCCTGCGGCCATCACGCTCGCAAGCCAGGGCTCAGCTTCCGGGGCCCCGGCCGCCATGGTCACCATCGGCAACGCCGGCGGCATCCTCTTCCCCTGGGTGCAGGGCAAAGTTCTCGTCGGTGCAGGCCCCGGGCGGGGCATCGGCCTCACCGCCCTGCTCTGTCTGCTCATGCTTGGCGTCGCCGCCTCGTACCGCCGGCGTCTCAGCCGCTGACGCCCCCCTTGCGCTTCGCCGCGCTCGTGCCGCCTACTATCTCCATGACGCACCCCTGGCACGATATCGCAGTAGATCCCGCAACCATCGGCGACGCCCTGCCCGTCGTCATCGAAATTCCGGCCGGTTCCAAGAACAAGTACGAACTGGAAAAGGTCAGCGGCGTCCTCAAACTGGACCGCGTCCTCTACAGCTCGGTCCACTACCCCGCCAACTACGGCTTCATCCCCCGCTCCTACTGCGATGACGGCGATCCATTGGACGTGCTCGTCCTGGGGCAGGAAGCGGTCCACCCGCTGACCATCGTCTACGTCCGCCCGATCGGCGTCATGCACATGCGCGATCAGGGCAAAGCCGACGACAAGGTGCTCGCCGTGGCCGCCAACGACCCGGCCTTTAACCACATCCTCGAACTGGAACACGCTCCGCCGCACACCATGCTCGAAATCCACCGCTTCTTCCTCGATTACAAGGTGCTGGAAGAGAAGGAAGTCGTGGTCGACCCGTTCGAAGGGCGGCAGAAGGCGCTGACAGTGATCAAGCAGGCGCTCGCCGACTACTGGACGATGCGCAGTAAAGAGACCTAGGCAGCAGGCCGAAATGGTCAGCCACGCCTCCCTCGAACTAAACATCCCCGCCGTCCTCCGCGCCTGGGGCTTACAGCCTCCAACTCACGTTGCTGCTGTCCTCGGCGGCACCCTCAACTGGAACTTCGACGTCCAAACCGGCGGTGGGCGCTTCTTTCTCCGATGCTACCGTTCGAACCTCGAAATCGAGCGCATCGAAGGCGAACACCGCCTGATCGAGTGGGCAGCCTCCCAGGGCATCCCCGTTCCGGTGCCTCTGGAAACGGTCGAAGGCAATTCCCTCATGCTCTTTGGCAACGACCGCTGGGCCTTCTTCCCCTGGATCGAAGCCGCGCCCGTTGAGCGCGGAAAGCTCTCCAGCGCCCAGGCCCGCGCGCTCGGCGAGATGCATGGCCGCGTCCAGCTGGTCCTTGCCAGCCATCCGGACAGCATCATCGCTAGCCTCAATATGCGCTGGGACAAGCAGCAGTCACTCAACGCCCTGCAACACCTTGTGACGCTCGGCAAAGAACGCCAAATCGAACCCTGGATCGCGGACGGCATCGAACGCCAGCGCCGGCTGCTTGAAGCCACTGACGTCCACCCACCCGAATACTTCGCCTCGCTCCCCTGCCAGCTTCTTCACGGCGACTTCCACGATCAGCAAGCGCTCTTCGAAGGCGACGAAGTACGCTCGATCGTCGATTGGGAGATCTGGCACACCGACCCGCGCGCCTGGGAACTCGTACGCTCGCTCGCATTCTCCCAACTGCTGGATTCACCGTGCCTGGCCGACTACCTCGCGGGCTACCGCCAGCACATCCAGACATCGGAAGACGAAATGCAGCTGGCGCTCACGCTCTGGTTTCAGAGCCGCGTCGTGGGGCTCTGGGCCTGGTGGGCCTACCTCAAAGACGGCAACGAGCGCGTCAAAGAATTCTTCCCCGCAATGCTCGCCGAACTGGACCAGGTCACCGACGAACGCTGGACAGCGTCCATCCGCGAACGCGTCGTCCAGGCAGCTTGCCGCTAGAAGCCTCCGCTTAGCTCAGTCGCCTCGCGATACGTCCATCCCAACGCATCCATTCAATCCGCCCGTCGGCGCCGCGCAAGAACTCCGAGCGTTCGCCTGCGTGCGGCCCATTGGCTATCACCGTCGCATCAGGGCCGACAAATACCAGGTCCACGGGTTCAGATGGCAGCGGCAAGTGGCGGCGCTCGGCGAACTGGCGCTGCGGGCTCGTGTCTCGCGCCACCAGGCCGCTCGGCCCGGCCTGCACTTCCAGCGTGGCCAGCGTTGCCTGGTAGGTCCCGGCGTATTCGGTGAGACTCGGCTGCGGCTCCATCGGGACCAACTCCGGCGCCTCCCACCCGATGAAGAAGCGCTTGCAGGCATCCGCCACGGTGTTGCGCGCCGTCCGTCCTGTGTCGCTGTTCGTCAGCACGGTCACGGCAAAGTTGTGCCCGGGAAACATCTCGAACGAAGACATATGGCCGTTGGTCGCTCCGCCATGCTTCACCATCCGCTCTTCCCCGGCGCCATCCAGCATCCACGAGACGCCGATCGATTCGCACATGCCGCCCGCCACTGCCTGCTTCGTCTGCATGAACGCCACGGATTCAGGCTTCAGGATCGCCTGGCCGCTGCCGCTTCGCCCGCCATTCAGATGCATCGCCGCGTAGGCAATCTGGTCTTCAACCGTGGAAGTGATACCTCCGCCTGGCGCAATGCTCCGCGGCGTATTCCACGGCGTCGCCACGCGCAAGCCCTCGCTCGTCAGGATGTGTCCCGCCGCCACCGCGTGCACCATCGTTTCTTCCGGGAAATACGTCGTATGTTCCATGCCCAGTGGTCGGAAAATGCTCTCCCGGATGACCGTTTCGAACGGCATTCCGCGCAACGTGGCCACAATGTGCCCGAGCACGTAGAAGCAGGCGTTGCTGTACGAAAACACCGTGCCAGCGGGTACCAACTGCGGCGAGTTCGCCATCTTCGCCACGATCCTCCCGAGCGCGTCATCTCCCCGCCCGGTATCCCGGAAGTAGTCCCCCACAAACCCGCCATGGTGCGTCACCAGGTGCTTCACGGTCAGCCGCGCGGCGTCCGCTTCCGATTGCAGCGCGAATTCCGAGAGGTACCGCCGCACGGGCGCTTCCAGTTCCAGCAGCCCCTCTTCCACCAGTTGCATCACCGCTGTCGCCGTAAACGTCTTCGAGGTCGACCCGATCTGGAACAGCGAATCGGCACGCACCGGCAGGGGGTGATCAACGTTCGTCACGCCAAACCCCCCGGCGTACACCTCCCCGTTGTGCAGCACTCCGACTGCCAGTCCGGGCACGTGCAGCCGTGCCATTTCAGATACCGCGAATGCGGCGAGTTCGGGAGGGAGCAAGCGGTATTTGACCATGCGCGCGAGTCTAACCGGCCCAACGGTCAATTGCTCCTTTTCGCAGTGCTTGTTCGTTCCTTTGGTCACACTCGCACGCCAGCACGCCGAACGGTTCCCCTCTGGAACCTGCCGCCCCTACAATGGGTATTCCGCCTCGGCTGAACCCGGCCGGTTTCTCTATGTACAACAAAACAACTCTGCCCAATGGGCTTCGCATTGTCACCGCCGAACTCCCGCACACACGCTCCGCCACCGTCAGCATCTATGTAGGCGCTGGCAGCCGCTATGAACGCGACGAAGAGGCCGGGCTTTCGCACTTCCTCGAGCACATGCTCTTCAAGGGCGCTTCTCGCCGCCCCACCGCACGCATCATCTCCGAGGCGATCGAGGGTTTCGGCGGCATGCACAACGCCGCCACTGACCGCGAAGTGACCGTTTATTACGCCAAAGTGCCGGACGCCGCTGCCCAGCAGACCGTCGATATCCTCGCCGATATGGTGCGCGACCCGATCATGGACGCCACCGAACTCGAAAAAGAGCGCAGCGTCATCCTCGAAGAGCTCGCCACCGTCGAAGACAGCCCCGGCGAGCTCGCCGGTATCCTCGTGGACGAAACCATGTGGCCCGACCAGCCTCTCGGCCGCAACGTCGGCGGCACGCCCGAAAGCGTTCGCGCCCTGCCCCTGGCCGCCGTTAACAAGTACCTCAAACTCCAATACGTGCCCGCCAACATGGTTCTCGTCGTCGCCGGAAACGTCCGCCACGAAATGATCGTGAACGAAGCAGAACGCTGGCTCGGTGATATGCCCGCTATCACGCCCGGAGCCTGGTACCCCTTCGAAGACAAAGCGCCGAAGAGGCGCATCGCCATCCGCGAAAAGGCCACCGAGCAGGCCCACATCTGCATCGCCTACCCCAGCGTCGCCCTCGATGACCCCGACCGCTACGCTGTCGACCTCCTCAGCACCGTCCTCGGGGAAGGCATGTCCAGCCGCCTCTTCCTCGAACTGCGCGAAGAACGCGCCCTGGTCTACGACGTCCACAGCTACCCGAGCGAGTTCCGCGATACCGGCTCTTTCACCGTATACGCCGGCTGCGACCCCGAAAATGCCCGCGTCACCGTCGAGGCTTCGCTCGAGCAGATCAGCAAACTGCTCGAAACGATCCCCGATTCTGAACTCGAAAAGGGCAAGCAGATGGCCAAGGGTCGCATCCAGCTGCGCATGGAGGACACGCGCTCGGTCGCTGGCTGGCTCGGCTCGCAAGAGCTGCTCCTCGGCCGCGTTCAAAGCGTGGATGAGATCGTCGGCGAATTCGACCGCGTCACCCGCGACGACGTCCTGCGCGTCGGTCGCAAGTTCCTATCGCCCTCGCTTGCCAAGATTGCCGCCGTCGGCCCCTTCGAAGACGACCAGGTCTTCGCCGGGCTGATCTAAGGCACACCCGAAGTGAAGGCCTTCTTCGGGCCACCGGTCGCCGGCCCGGTGCCTGGCGGCACACAGCTAAGTATCTATCTCGTGCCGGTGTACGAAGGCCGCCTCGTCGCCTTCGATGTTGAGGCGCGCGAAGCCCGCGGCCGCTGGCTCCCCTGGGATGTCCTCGAAAGCCACGAGAACCCCTACGAAGCCGCCAGCGAACTCGCTGACATCTGGTGTGGCGTCGCACTCACCAGCCTCACGCTCGCCGATGTCATGTCGTTCTCCCTCCCAAGCGGCTCCTGGGAACTGGCAACCGTGTTCCGCGCCGAACTTTCCGCCAGCCCCCTCGGTGACCCCGAACGCCGTCCCTTCGTCTACGCCCCCAACCAATTCGACGCCATCGGCAGCTTCGACCCCGTAGACCTCGAACGCTGGGTCACCCGTTCAGGCGACGTCCCAGCGGCAAACCCCACCAACTCAAAAGCCCAAGACCTACTTTTCTAACCCAGCCGCAATCTGCCCAATTCGAGCGCGACCGTCAGCGAGCGGTGGCCCTGCTCATGCACGGACGTCAGACGATCCCGTCAGCCCGAGTCGGTACCCCGCGCCAGCAATTGGAGCGATTCCCGGCTCATAGCCGGTCGTCTGGGGCCTTGCCTCGTCCTGGTCAGCGCCGTGGTGGCTGCCTGTGCCCCGCCTAACCTCAAACCCCTGTGTCTCGGCGGCTCCAAAATCGCACCGTTCAAAAGTCCCGCGTAAAACCCCACTCCCGGCTTTGAAACGGATCCGGCGCGTACCGGAAACGGTCGTTCCGGAAGCCGTGCCGCAGGTATAGCCGGTGAGCATCTTCGAAATGCACATCGCTGAAAAGCTCCATTCGCGTACAGCCGTGCGCTTTCGCCGTCTCAAACACCCATTGCACCAGCTTGCTCCCCGTGCCACCGCGGCGCCCCTCAGCCAATACGTAGAGCCGATGCAGTTCGAACAACCCGTGGCCTTCATCGCTTACGCCGATGCACCCCACAACCTTGCCTGCCTCATCCTCGGCGACGGCAAACCACCCGCGGACGCCGTCGTAGTGAGCTGCGGGGTCCAGCAGGTCGGCGTCATAATCGTTCTCCGCAAACGGAAAGCCGTACTCCTCGAAGACAGCGCTCACCACTCGCCACGGCCCATCGCCATGCTGGGCCTTCTCGTAGAGGACGATGCGAATGCGGTTCTCGGTGGCCATATTAGAATGCTCCGACACCGCCCGCTTGGGCGAAAGCAGCGCTGCGCCCCTTGGAGAGCGAAACGCTAAGATTCTCAACCAACTCTCACGCCCATATAATGTGACCATGATCAGGAAGCAACGCACGATTCCCGCCGGCCAGTTCAAAGCGAAGTGCCTCGCACTCCTCGATGAGGTCCGTGACCAACAGGAGGAGATCATCGTCACCAAGCGTGGCAAGCCCGTCGCAAAGGTGGTTCCGATTGAGGTGGCAGTCTGGCCAGGTCTGGTAGGTACGGTTCTTTGGGAAGCCGACGACATAATCACTCCTTTCGACGACGAATGGGACGCGGCCCAGTGATTCTTGCAGATACTCACGCATGGCTGTGGTGGTTGCGAGAGAGCCCCAAGCTTTCGGTAGTGGCTCGGCGCGCTCTCGACGCTGACACTGTCGCCGTGGCTTCTATTTCGCTCTGGGAAGTGGCCCAGTTGGCAAGTCGCAATCGCATCGAGCTGTCGATTCCCATCGAGGACTGGCTCGACATTGCTGTCGGGCGGCCCGGCACGGAGGTCCTCGACCTGTCCCCAAGCGTCGTGGCAACTGGCGCTGGATTCGGTCGCGGGGTTCACAAGGACCCTGCGGACAGGATCATCCTGGCCACTGCGATCCGGCATGGGCTTCATCTGGTAACTGCTGATGAACGCATTGCTTCGACGGGCTTGGTCCGAACCATCTGGTGACGCACGAGACAAAAACGCCCCCGCCTCTTGCGAAGCGGGAGCGCTTGGATGAGCGAGTTAGCTAGAAGGCCTTCGGCCTAGTAGTCTTCGGGCGGCGGCGGAGCGGCCATCGGTGGCTGCGGGATCTCCGCCACCAACGTCTCGGTCGTGAGCACCAGGGCAGCAATACTGACCGCGTTCTCAAGCGCCGAGCGCGTCACCTTCACCGGGTCGACGATGCCCAGTTCGAACATATCGCCCCACTTGTCGTTTTCGGCATCCCAGCCGTGGTTGACGTTCTTCAGCTCGCGAATCTTGTTCACGATCACCGCGCCCTCAAGCCCGCCGTTTTCGGCGATCGTGAAGGTCGGGTAGCTGAGCGCCTCGATGAGAAGGTTGATGCCAATCTTCTCGTCTTCGTTCTTCGTCTTGCCTGCAAGCGTCTCAAGGGCCTTCTGCGCTCGGATGAGGGCAACGCCCCCTCCGACCACAATGCCTTCGTCGACGGCTGCGCGAGTGGCGCTCAGGGCGTCCTCCACGCGAGCCTTCTTCTCCTTGAGCTCGACTTCAGTGGCCGCGCCAACCTTCACGACGGCAACGCCGCCGGCCAGCTTGGCAAGCCGCTCTTGCAGCTTTTCGCGGTCAAAGTCGCTGGTCGCGTCGTCAACCTGGGCCTTGATCTGCTTGATTCGGGCCTGGATCGCCTCATCGGTGCCGTGGCCCTCGATGATCGTTGTGTCGTCCTTGCTCGAGACCACGCGCCGTGCGCGGCCAAGGTCGGCGATTGTCGCGCCATCGAGCTTCAGCCCGATGTCCTCGGTGATCAGCGTCCCACCGGTGAGCATCGCAATGTCTTCGAGCATCGCCTTGCGGCGGTCCCCAAAGCCCGGCGCCTTCACGGCGAGGATGTTGATCGTCCCGCGCAGTTTGTTCACCACCAGGGTGGCAAGCGCTTCGCCATCAACGTCGTCACAAACGATCACGATGTCCTTCGTAACCTGCAACACCTTCTCGAGCAGCGGCAGAATGTCCTGGACGGCCGAGATCTTCTTGTCTGTGATGATGATGTACGGGTTTTCGATCGTCGCTTCCATGCGGTCCGTGTTCGTCACGAAGTAGGGCGAAACGTAGCCGCGGTCCAGCTGAAGGCCGTCCACGAACTCCGTCTCAAAGGCGATCCCACGGGATTCCTCAACCGTGATAACGCCATCCTTGCCCACCTTCGCCATCACGTCGGCGATGAGCTCGCCGATGTAGTGGTCGTTGGCCGAAATGGAGGCAACGTGAGCGATCTGCTCCTTCGTGAGTACCGGCCGGGCCTGCGCCCGCAGGTCGGCGACGGCAGCCTGGAGCGCGGCATCAAGGCCTCGCTTCACGGCCATCGGGTTCGCTCCGGAGGTCACAACCTTGAGACCTCCGCGCACAATCGCCTGGGCCAGCACCGTTGCCGTGGTCGTGCCGTCGCCCGCCACGTCGTTGGTCTTTGTGGCCACCTGCTTGGCGAGCTGCGCGCCCATGTTTTCGAACGGATCGTCCAGTTCGATCTCACGGGCGACGGTTACGCCGTCCTTCGTGATGCTGGGGGCGCCGTACTTTTTGTCAATCACGACGTTCCGGCCTCGTGGGCCGAGGGTCACCTTCACGGCGTCGGCGAGGGCGTCGACTCCGTCCTTCAGGCGACGGCGTGCTACTTCGTCGAAGACGAGTTGCTTCGCAACCATGTTTGAATCCTTCCTAACCAACGAGACACCGAGCGAGCTGAAGCCCGGGATCATTCGATCGGGCTTCGTTCGCGGTGCCTCGATGGGTACCTGCGTTTTAGACGACGAGCTTGGCGAGAATGTCCTTCTCGTTAAGGACGATGTACTCGTTGTTGTCCAGCTTTACTTCCGTGCCGGTGTACTTCGCGTACAGGATGCGGTCGCCGACGCCCACTTCGAGCGGGACGCGCTTGCCGTTGTCATCGAGCCGGCCGGGGCCAGCAGCCACGACTTCGCCCTGCTGCGGCTTTTCTTTTACGGTGTCCGGGATGACCAGGCCACTGGCCGTCACTTCGTCCTGCTTCAGGGGAGTGATGACGATGCGGTCCGCGAGCGGGATCAGCTTGGTCTTGAGGGCTGCCTTCGGTGCTGCCTTGGTGGTTGCCATTGTTTGGGATTCCTCCTGGGAACATTCAGGGATGTATCTGAGCCACCGAATATTAGCACTCTCCTGCCGTGAGTGCTAGTCGCTGGGGCCAACCCTTTTCGGCAAGCAGACGTTCAAAGCTAGGCTCCCACTAAAGACCCGCTGAGCGCGGCCAAAGCACCAGCAGATGTGTCCCGGCGGGATCCCAGACCATCAGTGGTGTTTGGAGGCTGAGGACGCCCCGTGCCACCGTCTGGACCGTTCCGCCAACAGTGACGAGGTCGATGTCGAATTGGTCGATCGAAATAGTCTGGAAGTGCGGGCCAAACGCAGGGCCGACGGCCCCGGTTTTCCGAGCTACCGCGACGAGTCCGTCGGGTCCAATCTGACCCTCGACCCCGTCTGTCACGCACTGGCGAAGCGCACCGTCGAAGTAGATGGCGGTGCCATTGCAGTTCGGCGCCCCTTGCAAGGCCGCAATGACGCCGCTCGGCGTCGCGGCCACGGCGGAGGAGCCTGTGTACAACCGCCACGGGGACGGCGCGCCGTCCATCATCGCGACCACTCTGCCGGTCGCGGAATCGGCGATTGTCGTCGAAAGGCCGGTCGATTTCGGGCTCGGCGCCCAGGCAGGGGCGTAGACAAGCGATCCCGAGCGGTCGAATGCCGCGGGCCAAACCATATCCAACTCCCGTGAGGCACCGTTCGCCAGGTCTTCGAAGACTGGCTGCTGTCCCGACCGGTAGAGCAGACGATCTCCTCTGAGGGACCACACCGGCGCGTCGGGCGTCTGTGACCCATTCCCGATCACCCGGGTGGCTCCCGACGCCGCCTCCGTCAGGAAGCGCCGTTGGCTGCCCCCAGTTTCGGCGTAGGCTACATAGCGGCTACTCGGCGACAAGATCGGCCCATAGCGGGCATCGCAGCCTCCGCAGTGCACGAGCCCGGAGTGGACGAGGCGTGTTGTTCCCGTCCCAAGTTCGAGCAACCACTGTTCTCCCAGCGGCACCACGTAGCCTGAGGGGAGCGTCACTTCTCCGGCCAGGATTCCGTAGGTCATCCATGCTCGATCCGGCGAAATCGCCCCACAACGGGCGCCCGCATAGGTTCGGCCTGCTATCTCGGCGGCGCCGGTGAGTTCGCGACAATCGAAGCCCATTTGACCGGGCCGAGCCATGCCATCCAATCTGAAATCGAGCGCACCACCCCCCGCCCGGATCGTGATTCGGTCGCCCTCGAACTCCGCGTCCGACGCGGCGACGCTCGAACTCTGGTACAGCGTTTTGAGTGTGCCCGCCCGTACGTCAATGAGTTGCACGGTCGATGGGACTTCGGTGCGCCCGCCCGTCGAAGTCGGCAGCGGCGTCGGGGCTGGTGTCGCAGTCGCCGCCACCGTTGCAACGCCCGTGGAGGTCGCAGTCTCAGCCGTTGGCGTCGTTTCGCTCGTCTTACTCGAGCAAGCCCCAAGCCAGAATGCCGCCAGCATCACAACCAGCGCGACGAATGTGTGGTGCAGCTTGTTCATTCACTGCTCCATTCCGGCACAACAATCTGGTGGGGCTCTACGCCGCCGAGCCGTCCCGCAACGACGAGCTCACTTCGTGCAGATGGCTGAAAGTCTCCCGGTAGCCCTCGAACAAACCCGTGTTGTGGTACTCGATGCCCTTTTCGGCGCAGAACTCCTGCACCAGCACCTGCGCCTTCGAAAGGTTGATGCGGGGCATCGTCGGGAACAGGTGGTGCTCAATCTGGTAGTTCAGCCCGCCGTACCAGAAGTCCGTCAGCCAGTGGCCACGGATGTTCCGCGAGGTCATCACTTGCTCGCGCAGGAAGTCCAGGCGGTGTGCGTTGTCGGTCAGCGGCATGCCCTTATGGTTCGATGCGAACACCGAGCTGTTGTACAGCCCGAAGACGGCGTGGTGCACGGCGAAGAAGCCAAGCGCCAATGGGATGCTCCCCAGCGAAATCAACAGCCACGCGTAGAGGCCGAAATGGACTGCCATGAAAAAGGCCTGTAGCCACGGCTGCTTGGCGTTCTTGGTGCGCAGGTGTTGAATGCTCGCCTGGCGCATGTTGATCGCCTGGAACGGCAGAAGGAAAACGAACAGAAACGCCTGGATGGCAATCAACGGTCGCAGCCAACGCGCCCGCGTGGCGATCTGGTCGGCGCGAAAAACGATCATCGGGAATTGGATGTCTGGGTCCAGGTCAATATGGTTCGGCGTCGCGTGATGCTGGTTGTGCTTCACGTTCCACCACGAATGGCTTACGCCTAGCAAAATGTTGCCAAAGACGTATCGCGCAATGAGGTTCGTCTTCGAACCGCGGTACCCCTGGCGATGCCCAATATCGTGCGAAAGCAAGGCAATCTGCGTGGAAGCGAATCCCAACAGGACAGCAGCCAGCATCACCAGCCACGCGCTCGAAACGAGCAAGGCCATGGCGATGACGGCGCCAAGCGTGCCGATGGCAAGCGCGGTTTTCGCCCAGTAGTACCCCGGCCGGGCATCCAGCAGGTTCTGCGCTTTTATGCGGCGGCGGAGTTCGATGTAGTCGTCGTTGAGGTTCGCTTCGGGTTCGATGGTTGATCTGCTGGCGGCAAGGGCGGACAAAACGGGCTGGCCTCCGGATGCTTGTGAGGCGCTGCCCCGGCAAGGTTCGTGGTGCTTTTTTGGAATACGGCAAATGCGCGAACGCAAATTCCGCTTGCTGAAACCGTAACACGCCTGGGCAACGGGGTGTAGTAAGCAAACTGCCTCGTAAGGTGGCTGCCCATACATGTTTGGGCGGCAGCTGAACTCCAGCCTGTTAGGTCCCACGGCCGGAATGGCCGCCTCGTCTCACCACCGGTGGCGGCTGAACTATCCCAGCCTGCCGAAACAATCTCTTTCAGGCCGGCCCTTGGCGGCGGCGTGCCCGCTCGATGATGGCGCGGGCCAAGCGCGCCACCCACCCTTGCTCTTCGCCGACTCGCGCCACCGCCAACGCCGCGGGCAGCAAACCGCGTCTCTGCGATACACGAGATACCTTTCAACCCACACAGGCTTCCACTTGTCCTTGTAGGAACGAAGCCCGCGAAAGTTAAAGGCCGCGTTCCCGCGCTCGTACATCAGGCGAAGGGCGGCCCCGATTGCTCCCGGTTCGTCCACGTTGGCGAGCGGGGCCAGTCCGAGGTTCAGTCCTTCGCACCCATCGGCTCGGAATAGCTCGATGAAATGGAGGAGCAACAGGTCCATCGCGCCGTTGGGGCTGTCAGGCCGCCGGCGCATCAAATCGAAGGTCGCGTCGTGCGAGCGAAACCGGGGCACCACGTTGGCGAACGCTTCGATCCGTCCGCCCGTCCGCCGGACAACGAGACTCTCGTCTTGCGGAGGTAGCCAGGGTCGAATTGACCAAGCGTGAAGGTCCGCTCGCGGTGGCCATCGGCCATCCACGCGTCAGAGACCTCGCGCAATTCCTCGAGCACCGCGTCGTCCAATGGCTGATGCAGTTCTTCGACAGCGAAGCCATCCCTGTGGAGCGAGTTGTGGATGTTGCGCAGATGTTTGAACGATTTGCCTTCGAGGCTGAAGGTCTGGACCGGGATGATCGCTTCCTCTCCAATCTTGATCTTCTTCAATCCGATCGCGGTGAGGACATCGGCCCCCGGCCCGGTCACCTGATGGAAGGCAACGCGCCAACCGTTCATCGAGCACATCTCCATGAACACACTGGCGACATTGGCGGCCGATTGCGGGGGGCCAACCGGCTCGCCAAGCACGACGGCCGTAGACCCAACCATTCGAAAGCTCAGGAACGCCTGCCCGTCATCCGAAAACACGTAGCTTTTGTCATCCAAGAGGTGGAACGGCGCGAGCGCGGTGGTTGCGTGCTGGGTGAGGATCGCATTCACATGCTCCCGCTCGCTGGGGCGGGCGAAGCGTCGGTTGAGCACCGGATGGACGAGGTGCCACGCCGAGATGGCCAGCACGGCGAGGGAGAGCCCCCGGACCGCGTCGATCAGGCGCTGCCCGTGCTTCGACGCTGGGA
>JBBQGT010000048.1:0-22300 GCA_038323265.1 Tepidiformales bacterium | reverse complement strand
GACCGTATTGGCGAACGAGCAGGTTGTCGACGGCCGGTGCGAGCGATCTGACGACATCGTGGAGCGGCGGTTCCTGACTCAGTGGTTCTTCAAGATCACTGCGTACGCGGAAGAACTGCTGAAGTACGACGGCATCCAGTGGCCCGAGAGCATTCGCACCCGGCAGACCAACTGGATCGGGCGTTCGGAGGGAGCGCGTCTAAGCTTTGCAGTTGACGTGGAGGGCGTGGGTGAACCGTTGACCGTGTTCACGACGCGTCCAGACACGGTATTCGGCGCGACGTTCATGGTCCTGGCGCCAGAACACTCGCTGGTGAACCAGATCGTCACGCCGGAACAACAGCCGAGTGTCGAAGCGTACGTGGACTCGGCGAGCCGGGCGTCGGAGATTGAGCGCCTTTCGACAGAGCGGGAGAAGAGTGGTGTGTTCACGGGCGCGTACGCGATCAACCCGTTCAACCAGGCGCGGGTGCCGATTTGGATCGCGGACTATGTACTGGTGACATACGGGACGGGCGCGATCATGGCCGTACCAGCGCATGACCAGCGCGACTTCGAGTTCGCCAAGAAGTTCGGCCTGGAGATCCGGCCGGTCTACACGGCCGCGGACGCGTCTGACGCCGCATCCATGATCGCGGCATTCGCGCATGGCGGCACGACCATCCATTCCGGGCAATTCAACGGACTCGGCGAAGCGGAGGCGTTCGAGCAGATGGTTCAGTGGGCGACGGAGCGTGGTGTGGGAGAGCGGACCACGAACTACCGCCTGCGCGACTGGTTGATTTCGCGGCAGCGGTACTGGGGCGCGCCGATCCCGATGATTCACTGCGAAACGCATGGGATAGTGCCGGTGCCAGAAAGCGACTTGCCGGTGACGCTGCCCGAGCACGTCACATTCGATGCTTCGGGCGTCTCGCCGCTGACGCAAATTGTCGATTGGGTGAATGTGAGGTGCCCAGTTGATGGCGGACCAGCGCGGCGCGAGACGGACACGCTGGACACGTTCATGTGTTCCAGCTGGTATCAGATGCGCTACGCCGACCCGCACAACAACGAACGGCCATTTTCCAGGGAAGCCGCTCGCAAGTGGCTTCCCGTGGACCAGTACACCGGGGGCGGCGAACACGCCGTGATGCACTTGCTGTACACCCGCTTCTTCTGGAAGGCAGCACGGGACATGGGGCTCGTCGAAGGAGACGAGCCGATGCTGCGGCTGGTCAACCAGGGAGTGATTCTCGGTCCCGACGGGAACCGGATGTCGAAGAGCCGCGGCAACGTGGTAGCGCCTGACGACCAGGTTGCGCAGTGGGGCGCGGACGCATTTCGTTGCCAGCTGATGTTCGTTGGGCCGTGGGACCAGGGTGGCCCTTACAACCCGACTGGAATGGCGGGCATCGTGAAATGGCTCCATCGCCTGTGGGGCCTGGCGACCGAGGAACTGAGCCTGGTCAACGACCCGGGCACGGAAGCCACACGTGCCTTGCGCCGGGCGACACACAAGACGATCCGGGCCGTCACTGAAGAGATGGAGGGCTTCCGTTTCAACACGCTGATTTCGCGACTGATGGAGCACACGACGGCGATGCAGAAGGCGCGCGCCGCCGGGAGTGTCGATCGCGAGGCGTGGGAGGAAGCCATTTCGACGGCGGTGCTGCTGACTGCGCCGATGGCGCCGCACTTGGCGGAAGAGTTGTGGTCGCGCCTGGAAAAACCGTACAGCGTGCATCTGCAAGCCTGGCCAGTGTGCGATGAAGGGCTGGCCAGCGACGACGAAATCGAGATGGTTGTGCAGGTGAATGGCAAGGTTCGAGACCGCGTGACGTTGCCTTCGGGCGCCTCAGAGGGAGAGGCTCGCCAAGCGGTGTTCGCCTCGGCAACGGTGCAGCAGTGGCTCAATGGGAGCGAGCCTCGGCGGGTGATCTATGTGCCGGGGAAGCTCTTCAACATCGTGCTTTGAGCCTGGGCCAAACCGCTTTTCTTGGAGTCAGAAACGCCTACCAGATACGGACTAGGTTTTCAATACTGCTTTACAAAGGGGTGGACGCCCGGTAACTCGGAGTCTAAGGTGCTGAAAGAGTTGATCTCGCCGGGGCGTTACCCGGATGGACAAGACCGAAGGAGAGCTTATGCAACTCAAGAAAAATCCACGCGAAAGCCACTACCCGGACCCGCGAGCGGAATACGAAGAGGAGCCCTCAATGGAAGAAGCGACAGAGAACCACCCGGCATCGGAGCTGCAGTCCGTGACGCGGACGCCTCGCCGGCCGGAGCTCGAAGACGGCGCAATTTCGCGCTCGACTGGCGAACGGACCGCCAGCGTTGTCGACGCACATTCCTCATTTGATGGACGTTACGAGACCGATCAGGACCTTCGCATTGAAGGGCGTATTAGCGGCGAAATTGTTTGCCGCGGTCTTCTCACCGTTGAACGGGACGCCACCGCGCGTGCCAAGATCCAATCACACGACGCCGAAATTCGCGGTCGCGTTGAGGGCGATATCGTCTGTACCGGCCGGCTGCTTCTGACCACCACGGCGGTGGTCACTGGAACGATGGTCGCTGGTGCGCTCGTCGTTGAAGAGGGCGCCACGCTGAGCGGCAAGATCGAGACGGCATCTGCCGCCGCGACCACTCGCCCCGCTGCGGATGCGCCCGCGTCTGCGCCTCCGACAGCCACCCAGACTGCACCCGCCGCCACGGTTTCGCGCGTGACGCAGATGAACCCGGAACGCGCTGCTGACGCAACTGCTCCGGCCAGCACAACTTCACGGACTCCGCGCCGCGAAGTGCCGAGCTTCGCTCTTGTCTCTTCGGACGACAGGAAAAGCCTCGACCGCAACTAGTTCCCGAGAATCAACCAACGAAGAAGGGACACCATCCGGTGTCCCTTCTTTTTGTTCGCTGTCTGACTGCGATCAGTCGAGGTAGTCCTTAAGTTTGCGGCTGCGGCTTGGGTGGCGAAGCTTGCGCAGGGCTTTCGCCTCTATCTGGCGGATGCGCTCGCGTGTGACTCCGAATTCGCGGCCGACCTCTTCCAACGTCCGGCTACGGCCGTCTTCGAGGCCAAAGCGGAGCTGGAGGACGCGGCGTTCGCGGCTTGTGAGGCTGGCGAGAACGTCTTCGACCTGTTCGCGCAGGAGCTGCTGGCTGGCAGCCTCCGCGGGGGCGAGGGCAGTGGGGTCCTCGAGGAAGTCGCCGAGGTGGCTATCTTCCTCTTCGCCGATTGGGGTCTCGAGGGAGACGGGCTCTTGCGAGACCTTCTGTATTTCGCGGATGCGTTCTGGCGTGTAGGCGGCCGCTGTATCCGGCTTTCCGCTTTCGGTCATTCCGCGGGCGATCTCTTCGCTGGTGGGCTCCCGGCCATACTCCTGAACGAGGCGGCGGCTTACGCGGACCAGCTTGTTGATGGTCTCGACCATGTGCACGGGGATTCGGATGGTGCGCGCCTGGTCGGCGATCGCCCGGGTGATCGCCTGGCGGATCCACCATGTGGCGTAGGTCGAGAACTTGTAGCCCTTGCGGTAGTCGAACTTTTCGACCGCGCGGATGAGGCCGATGTTGCCTTCCTGGATGAGGTCCAAGAGGGACATTCCGCGACCGATGTATTTCTTGGCGACCGAAACGACGAGGCGGAGGTTGGCCTCAGTGAGGCGGCGCGTGGCCTTCGTGCCGTTGCGCTTCACGGCATCGAAGTGGTAGCGCAGCTTCTCTTCCAACGGGGCGATCTTTTCGACCAGGCCATCGGCGGGCGGCACGAGCTCGTCTTCGCCGCCAGCCTCTTCGCCCATCTGAAAGACCAGGTCGGGCGTGAGGATGTGAGTGACGATAGAGAGCTGGATGATGCGCAGGTGCGCCTCTTCCTCGGTGCTCTTGAGCTTGGCGGCGACCAGTGTACGAAAGTCAGTGTCGATTTCGGCGTCGATCAGACCACGGAACTGGGAGTCAGCGAGGACTTCGGAGAACTTCAGGTTTTTGAGCTTGGGAGTACCGGCCTGGCGCCATTTCGCAGGCTTGGCGGGGTTACCGTTCTCGTCGAACTTGGGGGTGGAGAGCTTGTCGTAGTCATCGAGGAATCGCTTGGCTTCTTTGAAAACCGGGAAGAGGCCATGCCACTGTTCGAGCAGCGAGACGGCGATGCGGGCGGCGGAAGGCGGGTGGCCGTAAGCGGCGACGTAGCCCTCTTCGATGGCGATGAGATGAAGGCCCTCTTCCATTTGGCGCGCGAGATGCTTCTCATCGTCGGCCGTGAGGAGGTAGACCTTCCCGATTTCGCGGAGGTACATGCGGACGGGATCGTCGATACCTTCGGACTCTTCCGCGAGCAGGGCGAGGTTGGCCTCTTCCTCCTCTTCTTCTTCGTCTTCAGGCGCCTGGCTTTCGTCTTCTTCGGTGGTGGCTTCTGCGGTGTCGTCTTCTTCGCCTTCGGCGCCGAAATCTTCGGCGTTAGAGAGGCGGCTGAGCACGCTATCCACGAGCGCGCCGTCGCTAGAGGGAGCGGTCCCGGTAAGGGTATCTTCGGTCATTGGGGTCTCGTTTCCTTGAAGAAGGTGAGCTTCGTCCCGCGATTCTCGAGACGTTTTGGGCAAACTCCTCCTTTTCAATCTTAGCAAGCGTTTTTGCGGAAATCAAGAGGGCGTTCGGGCTTGAATACCGCGGAGGTAAAGTGCTCGCCGCGGGCGTCTGGCGCTATGGGACGTAACGCTCCGCCACCAGAATCACCCGGCTTTCGTACTCGCCGCCAATTCCGCTTGGGTTGGGCACGAATGAGCCGCCGCAGCTGATGAGCGTGACCCGTTCCGTGTTGCTATCGAGTTGGGGGAAGACGACGGCGTCCATGTCGAGAGAGCCGAGACTGATGACATCTACGCTTCTCACGGTGTACGCGTAGCTTTCGCCGTTCGCCATAGTAACGTAAAGGGCGTCGCCGACAGATGCGCTCGTCAGATGGGCGAAGGGGCCGTTGCCATAGTTGACATAGTTGATGTGCGCAGCGAACAGCGAATTGTCGCCAGGGAAGCCGGGATGGCCATAGCGCGGGTACCACGCCACACGGGCTGGGGCCGAGGGGTCCTGTAGCACTTCGCGGCCGCCGCTGATGGTGGTATCGCGCTGCTCGACGACTGGGTTCATGGTGAGGGCGGCGGAGCCGAGGTAGAGGGTCTGCACGGGACCGGTGTACGGTTGGGGACGCGGCACAGCCGTGGGCTGAGGAGTTGGCGTAGGATCCTCAGCGCGAGCGACAGCCGGGACGAAAGAACGGAACTTCAGTTCGGGCGCTGGCGAATCGGCGGCCACGGCCAGGGCCGAGCCGATCATCCCGGCCAGACCGCCGGCGAACAGCGCAATCATGAGAAATCGTTTCACCACACCCTCCACTACGTCCGGTCATCCTCGAGTGATTGCCAGAACGTGTTCAGAGTAGCGGCGAGACGGTCTGGAGCAAGCAGCGGGATGTTGTGGGCGACGCCTTCGAACTCTTCGTAACGGATCGCCGGGTTTGTGGCGCGCATTTTAAAAGCGATCGCGGGCCGGACCTCGGTCGAATCGCCGCCGCGGACGAAGAGAGCCGGTACGCGAATGCTGGCCCACTCCTTCCAGTAGTTGCGCGAGCGATGAGCGCGGACGGTGGCCTTCAGAGCGTCAGGGTCGGCGAGCCATTCGTACGCGCCGCCGGGCAGTTCTCGTAGGCGACGAAAGAGCATCGCTTCATCGGCGACGAAGCCAAGCCGTCCACGCGAAGCGTAGGCGAGCGCATCGTCACGCGACGCAAATCGATTGGGCATGCGATTGAAGGCGGCCACGCTGCCATCGATGTTCGCCTGCCACTGCTCGGGCCCAATATCGAGGATGGATACCGAACGGAGGAGGTGGGGCGCGCGAGCGGCAAGGACAAGGGCGACGCGCGCGCCCATCGAGTGTCCGACGAGATGTACTGGTTGGTCGCCGAGTGCTCCGATCAGGTCGATTGTGTCGGAGACATAACGATTCAAGGAGTAGCCGTCGGGCGGCTGAGGACTGTGGCCGTGACCACGTTGGTCCAGACCAACGCATGCGAACTGGTTCGGCAGGGCCTCAATGGTTGCGCGCCAGACATCGGCAATGCCGCTTAAACCGTGGAGAAAGACCGCCATGGGTGTTCGCCCCGGCCATGCGAGGACGCGGAAGGTTCCTGCGGAGAGTTCGAATCGGCGTTCGACCGGTTCGGTCATAACTCGCCCAAGTAGGCCCGGCGGACGCTGTCGTCCTTTGCCAGTTCGGCGCCGCTGCCCTTGAGCGTGACGACGCCAGACTCGAGGACATACGCGCGGTCAGCGATTTCGAGGGCCATCAGAGCGTTCTGTTCGACGAGCAGGATTGTTGCGCCTTGCTGCCGGATCGAACGGATGGTGGCGAAGATGGTTTCGACGAGTATCGGCGAAAGGCCCATGGAGGGTTCGTCGAGCAAGAGGAGCTTGGGGCGGGCCATCAAGGCGCGACCGATCGCGAGCATCTGTTGCTCACCGCCGGAAAGGGTGCCCCCCGTCTGAGCGTGCCGTTCCCACAGCCGAGGAAAGATGTCGTACACCTTCGACAGGTCGTCCTCGATCTCCTTGTCTTTCCGCTGAAATGCCCCCATGACGAGGTTTTCGCGGACGGTCAGGCGGGCGAAGATGCCGCGACCTTCGGGCACGTGCGACATCCCCATGGAGACGATCTTGTGGGGAGGCATGCGGTCGATCCCCGTGGACTTGAACATGATGGCGCCGGAGCGGGCGCGGATCAGTCCCGAGATGGCACGGAGGGTGGTGGACTTGCCGGCGCCGTTCGAGCCGATGAGGGTGACGATTTCGCCTTCATCGACGTCCAGGTCGATGCCTTTGACGGCAGTGATGCCGCCGTAGCCAGCGACGAGCCCCTGGACGCTAAGGAGCGGCATGACCGTCCTCGGTGAGGGCGCGGGTGCCCAGGTAAGCTTCAACAACCAGCCGGTCGCGCTGCACTTCCAGGGGCGTGCCTTCGCTGATCTTTCTGCCGTAGTCCAGCACAGTGATGCGTTCGCACACGCCCATGACGACTCGCATCTGGTGTTCGATGAGGATGATGGTCGTCGCGAATTCGTCGCGGATCTGTCGGATGAGGCTGACCATGGAAGCGCTCTCCTGTGGGTTCATGCCTGCCGTCGGTTCGTCCAGGAGCAACAACCGGGGACGAGTGGCGAGGGCGCGAGCGATTTCGAGGCGGCGTTGGTCCCCGTAGGGCAGATTGCGAGCGACCATGTTTTCGCGGCCGACGAGCCCAACGGAGCCCAGGAGCGTGCGGGCACGGTTGATCGCTTCCCGCTCCCGTTCGCGGACGCGCGGCGGACGGGAAACCGCGCTGGCGATTTCGCCAACCCCAATGGCGGTCGCACGCGGGGCTGCTGACAGCTTGCGCAGCGTTTCCACCGTGCGGTGTGACGAGCGGCTTCGGCTCGGCGGCGCGTCAGCGAAAGACCCGATGTGCGCGTGGCTACCGACGAGGACGTTCTCCAGGGTCGTCATGTTGCCAAAGAGACGGATGTTCTGAAACGTGCGGGACACACCAGAAGCGCTGATCTCGTGAGGGGCGAGGCCGTCGATGCGGACGTCATCGAGGAGGAGGGAACCGCTGGTGGGGCGATAGAAGCCGGTAATACAGTTGAAAAACGTCGTTTTGCCGGCGCCGTTCGGACCAATTAAGCCATGGATTTCGCCAGCTGGCACCGTGAGGGTGATATCGGAGAGCGCGGTGAGACCTTCGAACTGCATGCCGAGACCTGCTGCGGTGAGCGTACCCGCAGCCATTAGACAGCACCTATCGGCTGCGGAGCTTCGACGCCGGGGTTTTCGAACTCGAGTTCGCGGCGCTTGGAAGGGAAGAGGCCCGCGGGGCGGAGGACCATGATGGCGACGAGGAGCGCGCCAAAGATAATGAAACGCTTGTCCGCGATCTCCGTGCCCCAGGTATCGGCGGCGGGCAGCGCCCCGAGATCCCACGGCGAAAGGGCATTCAAGCCATCGATCAGGTGGTTGACGCCAGAGCGGAGGAACTCGAGGCGGCCGAGCAGATCAGCTGTCTCGCGAAACTGCAGGATGTCTGGCAGACCGACGAGAATGAACGCGCCGACGATGATGCCTGTGGTGCTGCCCATGCCGCCGATGATTACCAGGGCGAGAACGTTGACGCTGATCTGGAGTGTGAAGGCCGAAGGATTCACAAAACTGAACTGGGAGGCATAGAGCACCCCACCGACTGCGCCGATTGCCGCTCCCGAAGCGAAAGCCATGAGCTTGTACTTGATGGTGTTGATACCCATCGCGGCCGCAACGTCCTCGTCTTCGCGGATCGCCTCCCAGGCGCGGCCAACGCGGGAATCGCCGAGGCGCGTTGTGCAGAAGGCGACCAGTGCCGCCGCGAGAACGATGAAGTAGTACCACGATGTTGGATTGTCTACGTGGCGAAAGGCGAGGCTCGGCGTGCTGATGGCGCTGATGCCCTGGGCGCCGGCGGTCACGTTGTCCATGTTGACGATCAGCACACGGACGATTTCACCGAAGCCGAGAGTGACGATGGCGAGGTAGTCGCCGCGCAGGGGCAGGACTGGGAACCCGAGGAGTAACCCGGCAGTCGCACCGACGATCATCGCCAAAGGCAATACCAGCCAGAAGTTGATCGAGAGGTCCAGCGGCGATGACGCCGAGGAGAAAATGGCAAGCGTGTAGGCGCCAACCGCAAAGAAGGCGACGTACCCAAGGTCTAGCAGCCCGGCGAAGCCGACAACAACGTTGAGGCCCAGGCCGAGCATGACGTAGAGCCCTACAAGGAAGAAGACGCGCAGCCAGGGCTCATCGAAGAAGGGAATGAACGGGACGATCAAAAGAGCGGCGAGGAGGGCGATGGTGCGCGCCCACGAGGGCGACTTTTGCCAGCGGCTTCGCACCCGCTTCAGATAGCGGCTAACGGCATTGTCAGGCACGTTTCGTCACCTTTTCGCCGAAGATACCGGTTGGGCGGAAAAGAAGGATGAGAACCAGCAGCGAGAAGGCAATGACGTCTCGCCATTGATTCGGCAAGTTCACCCCTGGGACTTCGTTCAACAGTTCCCGACCCACGGTTTCAGCGAGGCCGAGGATGAAGCCCCCGGCGACAGCGCCGGGGATACTGCCGATGCCGCCAAGGACGGCGGCGGTAAACGCCTTGATGCCGGGCAAAAACCCCATACTGCCGCGAATCGTCTGAAAGAAGAGTCCGTGGAGGACACCAGCGACTCCGGCCATTGCTGCGCCGAGGATGAAGACGTAGACGATCGTGCGATTCACATCGACGCCCATGAGCGAGGCATTCGAGGGGCTTTCGGCGACCGCTCGGATGGCGCGTCCGACTTTTGTGCGCTGAATGATGAGGTAGAGGACGAGCATCATCAGCAGCGAACAACCGATGAGGAAGAGTTGGATGTACTCGATCTGAAACGCGCCCGTCCCGAATCGGCCGTCCGGGAAGATCTTCGGGTAGAAACGTGCCTCGGAATCTGTCCTGTCCAGCACCAGGTATTGGAGGAAGATGCTCGCACCGATGGCGCTGATGAGCGGGGCGAGGCGAGGCGCGTTGCGCAGGGGGCGGTAGGCGATGCGTTCGAGGGCTACGCTGGTCGCTCCCGAAACAGCCATGGCGACGAGCAGGGCGATGAGGATGGCGACGATCGTCATCGGGCCGCCGATATCGTTTCCGCCCATCCACGTAAGGGCATAGAAGCCACCGAATGAGCCGAGCATGAAGACTTCACCGTGCGCGAAGTTAATCATCTGGAGAACGCCATAGACCATGGTGTAGCCGAGGGCGATGAGAGCGTACAGGCTGCCCGTCGTCAGTCCGTTGACAAATTGGTCGACCCAGAAGCTGGTGGACGTGAGGAAGAGGCTGGGCATGAGGGCGATACTCCACTACGGGGTGGCGTGGAAAAGGAGAGGCGCCAGCATGCGGCGCCTCTCCTCTGTATCCGTTAGCGAGGGCGGCTAGCCATCACTTTGCTGCGTCGACGTACTTTCCATCCTTGATGACAAAGAGCGTGACGGGGGTAGCCCCGCCAGCGTTATCGCCTCGAGCATCGAACTTCACTTTGCCGGCAGCGCCGTCTAGCGTGGTCTTGCGGATCTCTTCGTTGAGCTTTTTGAGATCAACTGAGAGCTTGCCGCCGCTGTCGGTCGCGACTTTGTTCAGGGCGTTAATGATGATGGTGGCGGAATCATACGATTCAGCAACGAACGGGCTGGCGTCTCGCTTGGCGCCGGTAGCTTTTTCGTATGCTGTGCCGAAGGCATCGTACGCCGCGCCGGTGAGCACGGGAGCGGGCAGCGAGAGGTAGGCGCCTTCGGCGTCTGCGCCCGCGCCCTTGGTGAACTCGTCGTTCTTTACACCGTCGCCGGCAAGGAACTTAACGTCCTTGTTGGCAGAGCGGAGTTGCTTGATGAACGGTGTTGCTTCGCCGTAGAAACCAGCGAAGTAGACGAGGTCGGGCTTCGCATTCTGGATGTTCGTGACGATCGACTTGAAGTCGGTAGCCTTCTTTTCGTAGCCCTCAGGGCTACCAACGATTTTCCCCCCGCCCTTTGTGAAGGCGGCCTTGAAGGCGTCACGAAGTCCAGCGCCGTAAGCATCGGTGTCGTAGACGATGTAGGCAGTTTTGGCGCCAAGCTTGTCCTTTGCGAACGCAGCCTGGGCCGGACCCTGAATCGAGTCGTTATAAGTGACGCGGAAGAACGTCTGGAAGACCTGACCGCGGTCAGGTGTGGTGGGCTTGATCGCGGTGGAAGATGGCGAAATCTGTGAAATGCCCTTCGCTTCGTACTGCGGCTGGGCGGCGACTACTGCTCCGGAGCAAACAGGGCCGACGACGGCAACGACATTCTCCTGCAGTATTTGCGCGGCAGCGGACGCGCCGCCTTCAGCCGAGCAGGTGTCGTCCTTCACGACGAATTCGATCTTGTGGCCTTTGACGTCCTTGTCCAGGCCTGCGAGCTTGGCGGCGTTGACGATCGGGTCGCCGAGGCCTTTCAAGTCACCAGAGATAACGCTGGAGATGCCAATCTTGACAGGCGCGCCGGCATCGATTGTTACCGTAGAGAATCCGGCCTTGCCGTATTTGACATCGCCGGACTTGACATCGCCGGACGAGCCGGAATCGTCGTCATCGTCGCCGCATGCGGCGACACCCAGTGCGAGCAGCGCAACGAGCGCCAATATCCAGATTCCCCTGGAGCTGTGCTTCTTATTTCTCAACTAATCCCTCCGAGGCTTACCGACTGGTAGGTTCCAACGAGGAGTACGCAGTCGGCGGGATACTAGGATTCAGACTGTGTCCAGTCAAGGTGACTTAACGTGTTGGTCGTGGCCCGTTGGGCCTATTCGGGGCTCGGGCGCCGCCGTTGGAGTGGTCATTTCCCGTCCGCGGCCCGTTGTGGTGTACTACCGCCGAGTTTCGAACCATAGGAGAGTCACCAAATGGTCATGGCCGAACGCTTCGTCACCAGTCCGTATCTCGGAGGGAACTTCGCACCCGTTCGCGAGGAGGTGGCGTCGAGCGCGCTCCGCGTCATCGGCGAGATTCCGCGGGAGATCGATGGGATGTTCGTTCGCACCGGGCCGAACCCGCAATTCGACGTCATCAAGGGCTACCACTGGTTCGGCGGCGACGGAATGCTGCACGGCGTCCGGTTACAAGACGGGACGGCGAGCTATCGGAATCGCTACGTCGAGACGGACGCCTATCGGCGCGAGAAGGAGGCTGGCCGGGCCTTGTGGAGCAGCAGCCTCGGCGCGCCTGACTTCGAGAACCCCAACGGCCCAGGCCGCGGCAACACCGGTAACACGGCGCTCATCTGGCACGACGGGCGCCTGCTCACGCTGTGGGAGGGCGGAGACCCGCATGAAATCAAGCTGCCGGGCCTCGAGACCGTCGGCCAGTACAACTATGGCGGAAAGCTGATGCACGCCTTCACAGCCCATCCGAAAGTCGATGAGGCGACGGGCGAGATGCTCTTTTTCGGCTATAACATGATGGGCCAGGACGTGGCTAAGGGGACAAAGCAGCCTTATCTCCAGTACTCCGTCGTTTCGAAGGAGGGTGAGTTGGTGCACACAACGCCAGTGGACCTGCCGGTCGGCGTGATGATGCACGACTTCGCCGTGAGCGAGCATTTCTCGATCTTTATGAACTTGCCGTACACCTTCAGCCTGGAGAGGGCGATGAAGGGCGCGCAACCGTTCGCATTCGAGCCGGACCGCGGATCGCACTTCGGGATCCTGCCCCGGCACGCCGATCAATCGGAGATCCGCTGGTTCGAATCGCCGCCCTGCTACGTCTTCCACACGCTGAATGCGTTTGAAGAGGGCGACGATGTGGTCCTGGACGCGTGCCGGATGGACCGCGTAGACCTTGGTTCGCTCGATTCGACCGTGGCCGTGAGTCCGGAGACGAACCTGATCAAAAGCGACAACACCCAGAACCTCTACCGCTGGCGCTTCAACATGAAGACGGGCGGGGTGAAGGAGGAGCGGCTAGATGACGCTCCGACAGACTTTCCGCGGGTAAACGACAGTCTGGTGAGCCGCAAAGCGCGCTACGGATATACGGCACGCTTTGGCGGAGGCACGGGAATGCCCGAAGCCGACGCCATCGTGAAGTACGACCTGCAGACGGGAACGAGCCGAACGCATCTGCACGGGCCCGGACGGTTCAGCGGCGAAGGAGTGTTCGTCCCTCGCGAAGGAGCGCTCGCCGAGGACGACGGGTGGGTAGCCTTCTACGTGTTCGATTCGAGCACGGGCGAAAGCGAATTTGTGCTGGCCGATGCACAGGACTTTGAGGCGGCGCCCGTGGCTCGGGTGCTCTTGCCGCAGCGCGTGCCTTACGGATTCCACGGTGCCTGGATCGGCGGTTCGCAGATGGCCGCGCAGCGCGCGTGACGGAAACTGAGGCTTAGTCGCCGGTAGGGTAACCGGCCGCCGCCCAGGCGGTGGTACCGCCCTCGACGTTGAAAAACGGCAGGTCGTCGAGGCCCGCGGCCGTAGCGAATTCGGCGGCGAGGGCACTGCGTTGGCCGGACTTGCAGATAAAGAGGACTTCTTTGTCGCCGGCGAAGTCGCGGATCTGCTTTCCTTCGCTGATAACCGTGGCGACGGGGATCAGGCGAACGCCCTTGGCGTGCACTTCGACGTATTCGCTGGGATCACGCACGTCCACCATGACGGCCGTACCGGCATCCAGCTTCTCTTTCGCCTCGGCAACCGAGATGCGGGTAAATGGTTCGCGCGGGTCTTTCGTGGCCACGACGGCCTCCTATTGTTGACTAAGTTGCTTGAGAATAGCGTAGAGCGGGTCTGGAGGCGAGTCGCGGCGGTTGCGAAGGGTGGGTCGACGCGCCAGACTCGCGCGATGGATGTTTTGCGGCCGACCGAAACTGAGGCGCTCGCTGAATGGGCGCGACGAGTACGGGCCAATCGCGACCAGGCCGAGAGGGTGCGCGAGGCACTGGAGCGACTGGACTTTTATGCTCCTGTGGCTGCTTCGTTTAAGGCCGACCCGAGGCGCACCGATGAAGAGGCGCTGAATATGTTGCGGTCGCTGGTTCTGCCGGGCGATCGCTGGTTAGACATTGGTGCGGGCGGAGGACGGTACGCCCTGCCGTTGGCGCTGATCGCAAAAGAAGTCGTGGCTCTCGACCCTTCGCAGGGGATGCTCGCGGTGTTACGCCAGGGGATGGCTGAGTATGGGATCGACAACGTGCGCGTCATCGAAGCGCGGTGGCCGGCTGCGGAGCCAGTCCAGGCAGATGTTTGTCTGATGTCGCACATTGGCTACGACATTGAGGAGATCGGGCCGTTTCTTGATGCGATGGACGCAGCCGCCGACCGCCTTTGCGTCGCGGTGCTGCTTGCGCGGGCACCGGCTTTCGTGGCTGAGCCGTTCTGGCCAATTGTGCACGGGGAGGAGCGTACGCCGCTGCCCGCCTTGCGCGAGTTCCTCGGCCTCCAGATGGCGCGGGGGCGAATCTGCGAAGTGCGCCTTTCCCAGCGAGAGGCAGGCTGGTACCGGAACGATGAGGCGGCCCTGGGCTTTTTGCGCCAGCAGCTGTTCGTCGAGGAGGGCGGCCCAGGAGAAGCGAAGCTGCGGGCAGCAATCTCCGCGCTGCCGCACGATGCCGAAGGGCGCGTGCCCTCTTCGACCGAGGCGGTACCGCTGGGCATCGTCAGCTGGCGCCCGCGCTAAGCACTGCAGAACGCGATTCGCCAACCTTCGCCTGCATCGGCCACAATGCGTTTATATGAATTCAGGGCACCGCCCGTCACGGGTTGGCGTTCGCTAAGGGGAAACATGGAACTACGTTTTGACGAAAAGGAAGACAAACTTCGAGCGGAGGTCCGCGATTTCCTTCGGACGAATCTGCCTAAGAATGGCGACACCGGCGGCGGCGCACTGGGCAGCCGCACGGACGAAGCGTTCGAAGAGGCCAAGACATTCAACGCTGAACTAAGCAAGCGCGGCTGGATCGCTCCCGCATGGCCCAAGGAATACGGCGGCCTTGGCGCTTCGATTTACGAACAGATGGTGTTCAACGAAGAGTTTGGCTATCACGGCGCGCCCGATACCGGCACGCGCGGCTTCGGCGTGGGGATGATCGGCCCGACGCTGATCATCCACGGCAGCGAAGAACAGAAGAAGCGCTACCTGCCGCGCATCACCAGCGGCGAAGATATCTGGTGCCAGGGCTACAGCGAGCCGGGTGCGGGCAGCGACCTCGCCAGCCTGCAGACGCGCGCCGTACGTGACGGCGACGACTTCATCATCAACGGACAGAAGATCTGGACCTCGGGCGGGCACCGCTCAAACCAGATGTTCTGCCTTGTCCGTTCGGACCCGGAAGCACCGAAGCACAGGGGCATTAGCTTTCTGCTGATCGATGACATCAAGAACCAGTCCGGCCTGACGATTCGCCCTCTCGTCAACATGGCGAACCGCCATTCCTTCAACGAAGTGTTTTTTGAAGACGTGCGAGTGCCGGCGCGCAACCTGGTGGGCGAGGAGAACCGCGGCTGGTACGTGGGGATGACGCTGCTGGACTTCGAGCGGTCCGGCATCGGCACCACCGCATCTCAGAAGAAGACGCTCGAAAAGCTGGCTGAGACCCTTCGCAAAGGCCCCGACGACAAGCGTGCGAAGTACCGCACCAAGCTGGCGGACTTCGCGGTGGCGAATGAAGTGGGCCGCTTCCTGGGCTACCGCATCGGTTACATGCAGGCGAACGGGATGGTCCCGAACTACGAAGCGTCGGTTGTGAAGATCTACCAGTCCGAGTTGGGCCAGAAGATCTACAACTTCGGCATCAGCATGCTGGGCCTGGCCGGCCAGATGGTGCCCGAAGAACCTCGCGCGCCGCTCGGCGGAGATCTGCCGGAGTCGTATCTGCAGTCTGTCCCGTCAAGCATCTACAGCGGGACGAACGAAATCCAGCGGAACATCATCGCCACGCGGGGGCTGGGACTGCCTCGCGGCTAGTCTGGCCCAAAGGAACCAGTTTCGAGACGCCCCTCTATCGAGGGGCGTCTCTGTTTTGCCGCCCGCGTTTGGCGCCAGCCGGTAGAATGGAGATGTGCTTGCGCCTGGCCGGTTCGAACGCCGAATTGCGGCCACTGGGACGGTCTCGCTGTTGAGCGTGCTCTTTTTCTTTGGCGGATTGGCGTATTGGCAGGTGTGGAGGACGGACCTGGCGAGCGACGCGCACAACCCTCGCGCCCTCGCCAGCTTTGAAGACCCCTTGCGCGGGCGGATCCTGGACCGCAACGGCAATGAACTGGCCGTCTCGTTGCCGAACGGTAAGCGCCGGTACACGGATGCCTCCGTGGCGCACGCCGTCGGCTACCTGGATGCACGATTCGGGTCCCAGGGAGCGGAACTGGTCTTTAACGATGCGCTCTCGGGGAAGGCCGCGCCGTCATTCAGCGCCGCCTTGAACAACGAATTTCAACGAACCGGCGAGCACGGCCTCGATGTGCGTCTGACGCTCGATCCGGCGATACAGCAAGCGGCCGCGACAGCGCTCGGAGCGCGGAAAGGGGCGGTCATCGCGCTCGACCCGCGAAACGGCCAAGTGCTGGCGATGGTCAGCGTGCCGACGTACGACCCGGGCGCTTTGAGCACTGCGGGCGACGCTCTGGCGAACGACCCGAATTCGCCGCTGCTCAATCGCGCTACGCAGGGGCTCTACCCGCCGGGCTCCACGTTCAAAACGGTGACCGCCTCCTCGCTGTTGGAAAACAAGGTGATTGCACCCGAGACCGTAGTCACCTGCAAAGACAAGGTCGTCATCGACGGTTTCCCGGTGAGCTGCAGCAACGTGGTGCAAGGGCCCGGCACGTACCCGTTTAAGAACGCTTTCGCGTTTTCGGTGAACGCCATTTTCGCGGAGCAGGGCGTGAAACTCGGCTGGGACAAGCTGCTGGCGACGGCCTCGAAGTTTGGATTTGGGAGCCGATTGCTTTTCACGCTGCCAACAGCGAAAACCCAGGTGCATGCCGATGGATCGGAGCAGACCAAGACGCTGCTGGCGAGCACCGCGTTTGGGCAAGGCGAACTGCTGGCTACACCGTTACAGATGGCCGAAATCGCGGCGATTATCGCGAATGACGGCGTGCTGATGAGTCCGCATCTTGGACTTTCGACGATGGACGGCGACCGCGTGGTTGAAAAACTTGAGGAGCCATCTTCGAAGCGGGTGCTTTCGAGCGATGTCGCTCGCACGATGCGCGACTTCATGGTGGCAGTGATCGACAACGGACAGGCTTCGGGGGTGGCGATGGCGGGCGTGAAGATCGGCGGGAAGACGGGGACAGCCGAGCTTTCGGATGACGGCACGTCGCATGCCTGGTTTATCGCCATCGCGCCAGCGGAGAAGCCGGTCATTGCCGTCGCGGTGGTGGTGGAGCGCGGCGGGCGTGGGGGCGAGGTGGCCTCCCCGATCGCGGGTCGAGTGATCAAGGCGGCATTGTCTCGATGAGCGATGAAATGCCACGCCTGGAACGGCTGCTCGAGGGCACGGCGCGCAGAGTCAGCGGCGGGCTGCACCCACTGGAGGTGCTGCAGCGAGTGCGCGCGGCGGCCGAGGCGAGCGCACGCGATGGAATGGTGGCCAACGACTTCGCCATCCGGATGAGCGGCAGTGACTACAAGGCGTACTCAGCAACGTTCCGCACACTGGAGCGCGAGCTGCACGGTCTACTCGACGACTTGGAGCGCGGCCGTGGGTGGACGCGCATCGGCGAGCGGAAAGTTTCGTTCGCGCATGGGGCGGCGGTTCAGAACGGCGTGCCCCTCATCGAGGCGCGGTTCTCGGATCCGCGGCACCGGGATTTCGCGGCGCCCGCGGGAGCGACGCGACGGATCAGCCGTCACTGCGACCTCGTGCTGCGCTTCAACGATGGATCATCAACGCCGCTTTCGCACACGCCGTTTAGCATTGGCCGCGGGCCTGGCAACGACCTGGTGTTGCCCGTGTTATCGGTGTCTCGAAACCACGCCGAGATTGTTCAGACCGCGGAGGGTGTGACTATTCGCGATCTCGGGAGCCGGAATGGGATTGTCGTGGGTGGGGAGCGCGTGGCGGAGCACGCGTTGGACGCGGGCGAGCATGTGACGTTGGGCGACATCGAACTTTGGCTGGAAGCGCTGTGAGCGGGTCGAACGAACTTCTACTGCTCCGCCTGGCGTTGATCGGAATCATCTTCCTATTCGTGCTGGTGACAGCGATGACATTGCGATCGGGCGTCAGGACGACGGTTACGACGGCCGCACGCCCCCGCCAGGGCGCGGCAAGAGCGATGGGGATGCGACTGGTTATCACCTCGCCCGGCGAGACGGGGCTGGCGCCGGGCGCCGAGTTTGCGGTAGCCGGGACGATGACGCTGGGCCGCAACGCTGATAACGGGATCGTGCTCGGCGATGCATCGATTTCCAACCAACATGCACGGATGGAACGGGTGCGCGATGGCTGGCGGATCGTCGACCTGGGCAGCACTAACGGTACGTTTGTGAACGGGCGCGGCGTGGACGGAAGCGGCGTGGTACTGAGGGGCGGCGAACAGATTTCCGTCGGAGCGGTAACTCTGCGGTTCGGCGGCTAACTCAGGCGCGCCGGTTCGAAATGCCGAGGACGAGACCGAGCAGGACAAAGTTCACGATCAGGCTGGATCCGCCGTAGCTGACGAACGGGAGGGTGATGCCCGTGGTTGGGATGATTCTCAAGTTACCGGCGATGATGACCGCCGCCTGGGTGGCGATGAGTAGCGCAATGATCGCGGTGAGCAGGCGGCCGTATTCGTCCCGCACAGCGAGTGACACGCGCAGCCCGGCAAAAAGCAACAGGACGTAGAGCAGAACAACACCTAGTGCGCCAGCCAGGCCAAGCTCCTCAGCGATGGAGTCGAAGATGTAGTCGGTAGTTGCGGCCGGGATGGTGTCTGGCTGGCCAAGGCCGAGTCCTTCTCCGGTGACGCCGCCCGCCTGAATGGCGTAGAGGCTCTGGACAGTCTGATAGCCGGTGGTATCGGCTGTGGCGTAGGGGTCCAGCCAGACGTCGATGCGAGCGCGGGCGTGGTCGAACGCGTAGTAGCCGAAGACACCGGTACTGGCGAGCAGGAGGAGCCCGCCAACGACGAAGCTCAGTCGTCCAGTGGCGACATAAAGCGCACCGATCGTCAGGAGTAAAAGCAGGGCGATGGAGCCCAGGTCCTTCAGCAATGCGAGAGCGGCGATCGCAACGAAGAGCGTGGCAAGCAGCGGCAGGAGATAGGGGAGGGCCGAATACGAACGTCCCCCGAAGCGAAGGCGCGGCGAGGCCAGCACACTCGCTTCGTCAGCAAGGTAGCCGGCAAGGAAGATGACGAGGAAAAGCTTGATCAGTTCGGTGGATTGGACCGTCTGCCCGGCGACGGTGAACCAGAGTCGCGCGCCGTTGATGGTGGTGCCGAAGAGTCCGGTGGCGACGAGCAGGAGTACGGCGATCAGGGCGGATGTGTACTTGTAGGCACGCAGGCGCGGGTAGTCGCGGGCGGCCCAGGTGGCGGCGACCATGAGCATGACGCCCATCGTGATCCAGTTCGCTTGCGATTGAGCGGCATCGGGGGCGAGGCGAATGACGAAAGCGAGGCCGATGGCACAGAGCAGGACGGCGATGGCGTAGGGCTGGCCGGCGGCGCGGGGAGCGACTATGCGGAGTGCAATGTGACCCAGAAGCGCGGAAAGCAGAAACTGCGTTACGATTCGGCTTGAAGATGCGGGCAGTACGAACGCTGCGGCATCGAGCGCTCGCCACGCGACCAGGACAAACGCGGCGCTGGCGCTGAGCAGCAGCAGTTCGTGATTTCGCTGAGGCGACGTAATCGTCGCTGTCACCGTGCGGAGAGCCATACGCCTTGAACGCCTCCGATGTTATTGACCAACGATATCGTCTCGAGCGGCTTGTCGGTACGGGCGGTATGGCTGAGGTATGGCTGGCGGAAGACCAGAGACTTTCTCGTTGGGTGGCGATCAAGGTGCTACGCGATGATGGCTCCGAAACGGCGGACGTTGCCGGGCGGGAGGCCCGGATGGTGGCCCAACTGCACCACCCGAACATCGTCTCGGTGTACGACGTGGGCGTGCACGAGGGCCACGCGTACATCGTCATGGAGTACGTGCACGGCTATTCGGTAGCACAGCTGCTGCAGACGCAGGGGCGTTTTCCCGAAGCTGAGGCGATCCGCTACGGGGTTCAGGTGGCGGCGGCCTTAGACCATGCGAACCAGCAGGGCCTCGTTCATCGCGACATAAAACCGGCCAATATTCTGATCGATGAGAAGGGCGTGGCCAAGCTGGCGGATTTTGGGGTGGCGAGCGTGGTCAACCAGACGCTCGCGCCGGGCCAGGCGGACGAGATCTTGGGGAGCATTGCGTACCTGCCGCCAGAAGTTATCCAGGGGGCTGAGCCGGACCGGCGAGGGGATGTTTATTCGCTCGGGATGACGCTGTACGAAATGGTCGCCGGAAGGCTGCCGTTCGCAGGGACGACATCGGCAGCGATCGCCAGCCAGCGGCTTGCCGGAACGGCGCCACCGTTACGGACGCTTGCCAGCGGTGCGTCGCCGGAGTTCGAAGGCGTCATCGCCCGGGCCCTGTCGATCAACCCGGCCGACCGGTTTCAAACCGGTGGGCAGTTCGCTTCAGCGCTCCGTTCCGTGCCGCCACCGTCATCGGGGACGGTACCAACGATCATCGCGCCGCCGGGCCGCGCTCCACGGGCGCTCGAACAGCAAGCAAGCCGCCGGGTGCGTCAAACTTCGCGGACGAACTCGCGCGAGTTTGGGCTCGCTCCGCCGCCACGGAGAGGGAGTGGAGCAGGGGCCATGATCGCCATGGTGGCGGGCATCGTGTTGCTGGCGATAGCGGCCGGCGGGGTGTTCGCACTCTTTCTCAGCCAACGAGACAAAAACAACACGGGCACGTTCACGCCAACGCCAACAGCCACCACGGCCGCGACAGCCGAACCGACCAGGGCAGCTACGCCCCGGCCGACGAACGAGCCAACTCTCACTCCAACTGCGCCTGCGTCCCCCTCAGCGGCGCCTAGCGCACCTGTTTCGCCGACGGTGGTGGCGAGCCCGACGGCGGCGGCGACGGCCCCGAAATCGCCTACCGCGGGCCCCACGCAGGGGCCGCCAACGGTTGCTCCTACCCGGCTACCGCCGAGCCCGACTCCCTAGCGGCACGCGACCCTCAGGCTCACGAGGGTAGCCCCTGCGGCCCGGAGGGAAGAGCCCACCAGGAGCGGGAACGGAGCACCCGTGGATGGAACGCCCAGCGCCGCGTGGGTGTCCTACGACGATGTCCGATACAATCCGGAAAACCTTAGCTTCAACCGAAGGAACAACTGATGACCCGTATGCGATTCGGCGTCTTTCTCGCGCCGCACCACCCGATTGGCGAGCACCCAACCCTCCAGATTCGACGCGACCTGGACCTGGCCGAGCATCTGGACAAGCTGGGTTACGACGAATTGTGGGTGGGCGAACACCACTCGGGCGGCTGGGAGACGATTGCATCGCCGGAACTATTCCTGGCCGCGGCCGGGGAGCGCACGACTCGCATCAGGCTGGGGACCGGCGTTATTTCGCTGCCATACCACCACCCATTCAACGTGGCCCAGCGCATTGTCCAGTTGGACCATCTGACGCGCGGCCGGGCGATGCTCGGCGTAGGCCCAGGGGCGTTGCCTTCAGATGCATGGACGCTTGGGATCGAGCCGATCACACAGCGCGACCGCATGGACGAGGCGCTCGGCGTGATCCTTCGCTTGCTCCGCGAAGACGAACCGTTTTCATACAAGAGCGAATGGTTTGAATTGCGCGACGCCTCGCTGCAGATCAAGCCGCTGCAGGACGAGATCCCGGTGGTGGTGGCCTCAACTGTCAGCCCCGCGGGGATGAAGGGCGCTGGCAAGCACGGCGTGGGCGTGATCTCAGTGGCGAGCCACAGCGTGGAGGGGCTTGCGGCGTTGCCGACGCAGTGGGGATTCGGCGAGACGTACGCGCGAGAGAACGGCCAGGTGATCGACCGCAAGAACTGGCGGATCAACATGCAGTGGCACATCGCGGAGTCCAAGGACCAGGCGATTGCCGAGATCGCCGAAGGCTTGAAGCGCTGGCACAACGAATACAACGTCGACATCCTCGGGCGTCCGAACGCCAAATACATCGAAGACGGTGCGGCGCTCGCGCGAGCGATGGATAAGAACGGCAGCGCCGTTTTTGGCACGCCGGAGGAAGCGGTGGAGCGAATCGACAACCTGCAGAAAGTATCCGGTGGATTCGGCGTCGCGCTGGGCTTTGCGCATGACTGGGCGAATCGCGAAAACATGTTCCACAGCTACGAGATGTTCGCGCGCTTCGTCATCCCTCGCGTGAACAAAATGATCGATCCCGTGCAACGCTCAGCGGACTTCGTGGGTGCCCGAAAGGCGACGCTAATGGAGGGCGCTGGACAGGCGATCTTGGCGGCCATTCGCACTCATAACGCGAGCCACCCGCGGGAGCAGAAGAGCGAGGCCGAGGCAGGCCAACGAACGTTCTAGACCGGGACTGCGCGGGTAGCCCGGAAGAGACGAATCGCGTCCGGGATGCCTTTCATGACCACCGGGCCGAGTTCGTCGAAGCAGTAACCCGCGCCATCAGCGCCGATGCGCGCGACGGTATCGGCGCTGAGGAGCACTTCGCCCGG
>JBBQGT010000047.1:0-22420 GCA_038323265.1 Tepidiformales bacterium | reverse complement strand
CTCGCGCCCCCACGCCCCCATCGCCACCCCAAGAGCGCCGAAGCAAATAGCCAACACAATCGCCAGCCATGAACGAGAACCCAGCCGCCTCACAAGTTAACCTGTCAACCCGTGGCACTTCTTGAACTTCAGACCGCTGCCGCAATGGCACGGGTCGTTGCGGCCGACCTTTGGCGCGGTCGCTACGCGGGTGCCCACCTGGCGGGCGGGAGCATCGTCGCGATTGGTGCGCAGTTGGCCAGCCGCGGGTGCGCTGGAGCGCGCGAGCACCGGCCTGGCTAGGGGGCCGCTCTGCGTTGGCTGCTCCCCACCACCGTCGCCGTCTTCGCTACCGGGGTGCACGGCCACCAATTCGAGCGGCGGCGGTGCTGCGGGCTGCTCCACGATCTTCACCTTGAAGACTGTGCGCGCCACCTGCTTGCGGATGTTCGCCACCAACTGCTGGTACATGTCGTGGCCTTCGCGCTTGAACGCCACAAGTGGGTCGATCTGTGCATACGCCTGCAAGCCAATGCTCTGCCGTAGCTCCTCGATCGCCGTCAGGTGCTCGCGCCAGTGCTGGTCGATCGATTCGAGCAGCAGCCAGTGCTCCACCTTGCGCATGCTGTCCTGGCCCACCATCTCCTCGACCTGCTCGTAGCGGTCTTCGGCGCGGTCCAGCACCTCGTCCTTGGCCTCTTCCTTCAACTCCTGCAGCTCGTCAACGTCCGGCAGGTCTTCGGCCATCAGGATTTCGCGGAGTTCGTTCTGCAACAGTTCGAGAGACTCCGTATCCGTCCCGCTGACCGTCTGGAAGATGTACTCAAGCTCCTCGATCAGCATCCCACCGATGTTCGCGCGAGTGTCTACGCCTTCGAGGATCATCTCGCGCTGCCCGTAGATCTGCTTGCGATGCTCGTTGATCACGTCGTCGAATTCGACGAGCCGCTTGCGAATATCGAAGTTGTGGCCTTCGACCTTGGTCTGCGCCTGCTCGATGGCGCGCGTCACCATCCGCGATTCGAGCGGCATCTCCTCCGTCATGCCCAGCTTCTGCATCATGCCGGGCACCCACTCGGGAGCGAAGCGCTTCATGATGTCGTCGCCGAAAGATACGAAGAAACGGCTCGACCCGGGGTCGCCCTGGCGGCCGGCACGCCCACGCAACTGATTGTCGATGCGCCGTGATTCGTGGCGCTCGGTGCCGATAACGTGTAGGCCGCCCACGTCCGCGACGCCCTGGCCGAGCTTGATGTCCGTGCCGCGCCCGGCCATGTTGGTGGCGATCGTCACGGCCGCGCGCTGGCCAGCGTCCTCAATGATGTGCGCCTCACGCTCGTGCTGCTTTGCGTTCAACACTTCGTGCGTGATGCCCTTGCGCAAAAGCAGGCTCGAAAGGTATTCCGACTTTTCGATCGAAGTGGTGCCCACCAGCACCGGTCGGCCCTCTTGGTTCAACGTCTCGATTTCATCGACCACGGCGTTGAACTTCGCCCGCTCGTTGATGTAGACGATGTCCTGCCCATCCTTGCGAACCATAGGCTTATGCGTCGGCACCACCACCACGTCCAGCTCGTAAATCTTCGAAAACTCTTCCGCTTCGGTCTCCGCTGTACCGGTCATGCCGGCCAGCTTTTCGTAAAGGCGGAAGAGGTTCTGGAAGGTGATCGTGGCGTAAGTCACCGATTCGCGTTGGACCTGCAGTCCCTCTTTTGCTTCCACTGCTTGGTGGATGCCGTGGCTCCAACGCCGACCGGGCATCAGGCGCCCGGTGAATTCGTCGACGATGATGATCTCGCCGTCTTTCACCACGTAGTCGCGGTCAATGCGCTTCAGCGCTTCGGCGTCGAGCGAGGCTTCGAGGTGGCGCGCGAGGTTCGAATCGCCTTCGAATACGTTGGCAATGCCGAGGGCCCGCTCGATGTGCGTGATCCCGCCCTCGGTCAGCGCCACATGCTTGGACTTGTGGTCCACCAGGTAGTCTTCGTCCTCCACCAACGTCTTGGCGGCGCGCGCAAACTTAACGTAAGTGGAGCTCGCCTCTTCGGCGTTGCCGCTGATGATCAGCGGGGTCCGCGCCTCATCGATCAGGATGTTGTCCACTTCGTCCACGATCGCGAAGTAGAGGTCGCGCTGCGACTTCTCCACATGGTCGCGCACCATGTTGTCGCGCAAGTAGTCGAACCCGAACTCGTTGTTCGTTCCGTAGGTGATATCCGCGGCGTAAACCTCGCGGCGGCTGCAGGGTCGTAAGTCCTCCAGCCCACCAGTGCTGCCCTCTTCGCCGGGCTTGTAGCCGGGCTCATAGAGGTAAGACACCATGTTGTTCTGGATCACGCCGACGGTGAGGCCCAGCGCCTGGTAGGCCGGCCCGTACCAGACCGCGTCGCGGCGGGCCAGGTAGTCGTTTACCGTGATCAGGTGGGCGCCGCGCCCCGCCAACGCATTCAGATAGAGCGGTGCGACGGCCGTCAGCGTCTTGCCTTCGCCCGTCTTCATCTCGGCAATTTTGCCTTCGTGCAGCACCACTCCGCCCATCAGTTGCACTTCGTAGGGCTTCTGGCCGACCTTCCGCCATGCCACCTCGCGCGCCACCGCGAAGGCCTCGGGGAGCAGCTCATCGAGCGTCTCGCCGTCAGTGAAGCGCGCTTTGAACTCGCCGGACTTGGCCGCGAGCGCCTCATCGGACAGGGCTGCCATCTCTTCGTCCAGATCCAACACATCAGCGATGATCTGCGAGAGCCGTTTGATCTCTTTCTCGTTCGAATCGCCGAGAATGCGGTTAATGAATCCAAGCTTCGCCATAGTGGTTTTCAGTGTAGATCACATGCCGATAGGCGCGGGGAAAGCTCTCATACATCGAACGGATATTGGCGCATGCAGATCCTCGTGATGGGCGTTAGCGGCGCGGGCAAGTCGCTCATCGGCCAGCTCCTGGCCGCCAGGCTTGGCCTGCCCTTCATTGACGCCGACGCGTTCCATTCAGGCGCGAATATTGCCAAGATGGCGCGTGGCGAGCCGCTGACGGATGAGGACCGCACGCCGTGGCTCATCGCCCTCCACGCCGCGATACTGCGCCACGAACCCGGCGGCGCGGTGCTCGCCTGCTCCGCCCTTCGCCAGCGCTACCGCGACGCCATCCTCGAGGGACTGACAGAACCGCGGGTCATCTTCTTGAAAGGGGCCACCGAACTGATCCGCACACGGCTCGAAACGCGCGAGGACCATTTCATGCCGCCGAAGCTTCTCGCCAGCCAGTTGGAAGCGCTCGAACCTCCGCACGGGGAGGGCGTGTTCGCCGTTGACGCCGCGTTCCCGCCGGCGGCAATCGTCGAGGAGATCGCGGCACGGCTTGCCGCAACGAATGACCGCTAGGCCCGCAGTTCAGGCGAGAGGGCGCGGTCATAGGGCATGATTACCACCGCTCGAACGTCTTTTCGGATGACTCGCTTGCCTCGGTTCGATCAGTCGACCCAGTCCGGTTTGCGGATCTGCGAGCGCTCGCGCCTGCCCATGCCGCGAGCGAGGTCTTCGTTGGACTTGCGCACGAGGTCGTCCAGGTCGTCGCTGCCGAGCTTCATGCTGCCGGAACGCCAGCGCTTGAGCATCGCGCGGTCTTTGTCCGAAAGGCCCGCTTCGTCCGCCATGTGGTTGACAAGGATGGTCAGCGCTTCGGCGATTTCATCGTCGGTAAACTGGACGTTCATTACTTCTTCACCGTAGCGGCGCGGCCGCCGGTCTGCTTGATGCGGCGCATGAACTTCGCATCGAGATGGCTGTTCAGCGCTCCGTTCATGGCTTCGGTCAGCGTCTTCATCTCCACGCCAGCTTCGGGACGATCGGATCGCCAGCGGCGGATCGCTTCCTTCCCCTCTTCGGAGATTTCGGCGTTATCTATGGCTACGGCGCTGACCAGCATCATCAGCGACCATGCTTCGGGTTCTTCGAGAAGGACAATCATTCGTTACTCACCTGTGAAGTTGGGTTGGCGCTTTTCGAGGAATGCGCGCACCCCTTCTGCGCGATCTTTCGTTGTCTGGAGCAGCAAGGTCAAATCGGTCTCGAAACGGAGGGCCTGATCGAGCGGCTGATCGAGCCCGCGCCAGACCGCTTCTTTAGCCAGCCGGACGGCGATCGGCCCCCGCGAGGCGATGACCGCGCCGAGCCGCCGAGCCTCGGCGATCGCCGCTTCGCCGGAGGCCGCAACGTGGGAAACGGCGCCCAGGGCCAGTGCCTTCTCCGCGTTCACGCGGCCGCGCACGCCAAGCAGATCCGCCGATGCCCCGGCCCCAATAAGCAACAGCGAACGTCGCGAACCGATCGGCACGCGGAGGGACGCCGCTGGCCCGCAGACGCGGATGTCGCAGGATAGAGCGACCTGTAGCGCCCCGCCTGAAAGGTCGCCGTCGAACACGAAGAGCGTTGGTATTTCGAACAGTTCGAGCCAGCGGCATTCGCCTTCAGTCACTTCGCTCAAGTTGCTGCCGAACACCTGTCCGCGAATGACAACGGCATGCACCGTTCCCAACTCGCGAAGGGCCTCGAGTTCGTCCCGCAACTCTTCGAACGTCTGGTATTGCAAGAGTTCGCATTCGGCCCACCTGGAATTGACCTGACCGCGAAGTTTTGCCACGCCGTTAGCCTACCGCACGAGCGCCAGATTGCCGATTTCGCCGCGACCCAGCATGATTCGCAGGCAATGACCGATTTCGCCGCCAAAGCGCCCTTCAACCCCGAAAAACCGAACGAACTGCACGCCCGTGAGAGCTTACCCGCCGCACCGGACAGGTCGCGCAAGGACGTAATCCACCATTTCCTCGGGCTCGGCCTAGGGGTGATTGGCACGTGCATGTTTGTCGCGCTCGCTTTCCAGGCTCGGGCGGGCTGGCATAACCACCGCGAATGGGTGGTCGCCACGACCGTCCCGGGCGCAGTCTTTGCGGGCGTTTGCTTCGGCTACCTGCTGGCGCGCAGGCAATTCAAGGCTGCCCAATGGGGCGTTTCGCTGCTCGCGATCAGCGTCGGATTTACGGTGTTCAACTTCATCCAGGGCGAGATCTCGGACGGCCCGGATTACGGCCGCGACGCGCTCACGATTCTTGCCGGCTCGTTTCTGATCTTCTCGGGCGCCGCCTTCGTGATCGCCGAAGTCTATGTCGAACTGAAGCGCCCGACCCGCGCGCCAACGCCTGAAACCTGAGGACAGCTTTCGCCGCATTGCCGCTGCCCGGGCCTCGCGTAGGATGGCCCAGCGTGGGTGAACTTGCGGCGTTGATAGCGGCGATGGTCTGGTCGGCTACCAGCGTCGCCCTCACTTCGCTCTCCACGCGCACCGCTCCAGCTGTCCTCAGCGCCTTGCGACTGGCCGCTGGAAGCTTCGTTCTGCTGCTACTGCTCGGCTTCTCGGGCCAGGTGGCTGACCTTCGAGCGGCTTCCGCGCTCGGGCTCTTCGGCGTGATCGCCAGCGGGATGGTCGGCTACGGCCTCGGCGACACCTTCTACATTGCAGCACTCGCCCGCCTTGGGATGCAGCGCACCTTTCCGGTGACCATGGCGCTCTACATTGGCCTCACCGTGGTTGCCGGCGTTGTGCTGCTCGATGAGCCGTTCACCTGGGGGTTACCGATCGGGGCTCTGCTCATCGGCGCGGGTGTTTTCCTCGTTGTCGTTGGGCCACGCGTGAGCCGCGTCTCGCACGTGGCCGTCGCGGAGCCCGCGCTCGCTGCAATTTCCGAGATCCCGGACTCGCCGCGCTCTATATCGCGCGCGGGTGGCACGGACTACTTCGGGTACGGCCTGCTGCTGGTCGTCGGCGTCCTCTGGGCGGTGGCCACGCTCTGGCTCGCCGGCGCCAAAGGCAATCTCGGCGCTGTTGCCGCGGGCGCGATCCGCACCCCCGCCGGCGCAGTCAGTTTGCTAGCCTTCGCCGCTGCCACTCAGCGTCCAGCGCTTCTTCGCCCCTTCAAAGATCGTCGGCACATCGGCGCCATCATCGCCGCAGGCGTCATCGGCACCGGCTTCGGCAGCCTCATGTACGTCTACGCGGTCGTCCACGCGGGCGCCGCGCGGACGGCTGTGCTTTCAGCCACGTCGCCGCTTCTCGCCTTGCCGCTCTCCATCCTCTTCCTGGGCGAACGCTTCACGGCCCGCATTGGAGTAGGCACGGCGCTCTGCGTGGTCGGCATCGTACTTGTCGTGATTTAGCCTTCCGGGCTAGCCCCGCGTAAAGACAAACAACCCATGGCCCTGCTCGCCGCGTTCGTACGATTGGACCAAGGTGGCCACGATATCGAGTTGCGCCAGGTAGTTTCGCGTGCCGTAGCGCTTCTCTACCAGTTGTCGGCCGCGCACCATCTCGGACTCGGCCGCGCGCCAGGCTTGCGTCGCCTCGCTGTTCATTTGGCGATGGGCGGTCAGCGCCCAGCCGTACTCCTCCCACTCGAGGATGAACGAGTCGCCGCCCCCACGACTGTCGGTCGGAGCCTCGGCGCAGAGACAGATCGTCGCCGTCTGCGCAGCCACGCGCGTCATCTCACGAATCGAGATGTACGTATCCAACGCCCACACGCTTTCGAAAGAACCATCACGGAACGGCAGGCGCTGCGTGTTCGCGCCGACCCAGTCGACCCCTTCGCCGCCGCTCATCCGACGGCCCGCCGCCAGGAAGTCGGTCCCCACGTCACAGGCCACTGCTCGCACGCCCAAACGCTCAACCGCTTGCCGGGCGGCAGCCCCCACGAACGCGCCACAGTCGAGCATCCGCTGCCCGCATTCGAGCCGCGAGCGATCCAGTAGCCATCGAGTGGCCTCGGCCCCGCCAACGTGGTTGTGCTCGCCGAGGAAGTCGATCCACCAGGCGGCGTAGTCCTCAGAAAGAGTTTCGAGCGGCGTTGGCACGGGCTAAGCGTAGGCGCTGGCCCTGCGAGTGACGAACTCGCGCCACAATTACTCGATGAGTTCGCCTAGCAGCAGGTCCATCAGCAGGCCGTTGTGCCACGTGCCGTCCTGACCGCGCTCGTACTGGCGCATGGAGCCAACGCGTTGGAAGCCGACACTCTCATATGCCCGGATGGCGTTTCGGTTGGCTTCCGCCGGATCGATCACCAGGCGGTGGTGGCCCTTCGCTTCGAACAGATAGTGCGCCAGCGTCCGGATCGCATCAGGCCCGATTCCTCGCCCCTGGTGCCCTTCCCCAAGCGCCACGTCGATCGAGGCGTGCTTATACATCGGGTCCAACTCTTCTCCGTATTGAATAATCCCCGCGATGGCGCCGCCCGATTCCACCGCGAAAACGCACGCATCGTTGTCTTCGATCATCTCCGCCCAGACCTTCTCGCGGTCATACACGCCCCACCATCGCGAAACGGTTGGGTCCCGCATGACCGCCAGGATCGCATCCACATCGGAGGCCCCGACCGTCCGCAGGGTGACCAGTCTTCCTTGAAGCAGCACCAACACCCCCTTTCTGTCGACGAAGGCACGCCCGCTCGAATTCTAACCACGCGGTACCAAAATCACGGGTTCCGTCGACAAGCGAACCTGGAATCCCTGTCGGTCTGTGCTCACTCGTCGTAGTGGTTCGAATTCGCAACCACCGTACAATTCGGCCCATGAAAGATGGCTCCACCCACACCGCGTCGCGTACGGCCGTGTTCAGCGAATCGGTCATTCGTGAGATGACCCGGCTGGCGATGCTCCACGGCGCGATGAACCTTGCGCAGGGCTACCCCGATTTTCCCGCGCCGGACTTCATCAAGCAGGCGGCAATCGACGCGATCAACGCCGACATCAACCAGTACGCCATCACCTGGGGTTCGCCCCGGCTGCGAAAGGCAATAGCCGCCAAGACCCGCCGCTTTTCCGGTTTGGACCTGGACCCCGACCGCGAGATCACGGTCACCTGCGGCGCCACAGAGGCGATGATGGCCGCCATGCTCGCCGTCGTGGAACCCGGCGACGAAGTCATAGTGTTCGAGCCGTTTTACGAAAACTACGTGCCAGATGCAGCGATGAGCGGCGCCAAACTGGTCTACGTCACGCTGCACGGCCTCGAATTCACGTTCGACCCGGCGGAGTTACGCGCGGCCTTTAGTGAGCGAACGCGGGCGATCATCGTCAACACGCCGAATAACCCCAGCGGTAAGGTCTTCACGCGAGCAGAACTGACACAGATCGCGGCGCTCTGCCAGGAGTTCGATTGCCTCTGCATCACCGACGAGATCTACGAACACATCCTGTATGACGGCCGCGAACACCTTTCGATGGCAACGCTGCCCGGGATGTACGAACGCACGATCACCATCAGCGGGCTTTCCAAGACGTTCAGCGTGACCGGCTGGCGACTCGGCTACATCCTCGCCCGGCCCGAGCTCACGGACGCCATGCGCAAGGTGCATGATTTCCTGACGGTTGGAGCGCCCGCCCCACTACAAGAGGCCGCTGCGACGGCGATCGAGTTATCGGACAGCTACTACGGCGACCTCCGGGAAATGTATGCGAAGAAGCGCTCCCTGCTCCTCACGGCGCTGCGCGAATCCGGCTTCCGTTGCCACTCCCCGGAAGGGGCATACTACATAATGGGTGATTTCACCGACCTCGCGTTTAAGGGCAACGACACGCAATTCGCGCGACACATGATCGAGAATGTGGGCGTTGCGCCAGTGCCTGGTTCAAGCTTCTACCGCTCCGGCGAAGGCAACCATTTCGTACGCTTCACTTTTTCTAAGTCCGAAGAGACGCTGGCCGAAGCCGCCCGTCGCCTGGCTGCGATGTGAATTCGATCGCCGGGGACACTAGTACCCCGGGATCTGCGTCCTCCTGCTTTCAATCTGGCTGTCTCGGTGCTCGGTGTCTCGCTGTCTCGGTGGTTGCTCGCCTCCTTCTTGCAACAACGTGACAGTGTGACGAAAATCACACACTCGACCCACGCCCGTGGATACGATGAAGAGCAACCGGCCTCCTGTACGCCACTTCGACGACGGGAAACTTGGCCCCACAACGGGAGAAGGAATGACCTCCACCCTCATTGACGGCGTGACCCCCCCGCCCCGCGTGTTCAGAGCGATCGTTTTCATTGATGTGGTGGGGCCTCTCCAAATTGCCAAGACCTGTGGAGACGAGTTCGGCTGGCAAGTTCTCGCCCGCTTCAAACGAGTTGTCCGCCCACTCCTCGATGCAAAAGCGTCAGGGGTCAAGGACATTGGCGACCGCTACATGGCCACCTACGAGCGGGTCCCCGACGCAATTGACTCCGCTGTCGAGATTCAACGAGCGGTAACCGCGGCATTCGCAGGCGAGGAACGCACTCTGCGCCTGCGGGTCGGGATCCACGCCGCCGAAATTCTCGAGGCGTACGGCGAGGTCTACGGCGTCGAGGTCTACCTCGCGGGCCGCGTCTGCGCCTACGCCGAGGGCGGCGAAATTATGGTTACCGAGGCTGTCCGTTCGGCGGCGGAAGACGCCGGCTGCTCCTACAATGACCACGGCGACGTGCTCCTCCAGAGTTTCGAAGAGCCGAGTCGCCTCTGGGAGTTGAGTTGGCTCCCAGTCCTCGAATCCGTCTAGCTGCCGCTACGGAGACTCCGCCTTCAGCGCTTCTGCAATAACCTCGCGATCATTCGGCTCGAGAGTCAGTTCGAGCGCCAGTCGGCGGGCCCCGTCGCTCATCTTTTTCCACGTCTTGCGCAGCACCGTCAGCATCCTTTCGCGGTCCAGCTTCCCGGCCAATTCGTCCAATTGCGTTTCGAGGAAGACGAGGCACAGTCCATCCTCTATCGCCTGCACATCGGGGTCGCGGCCCAACCCCTGCTTGCGAATGATCTGGCGGACTCGCCCCACCGTTTCACCGTCGTAACCGGATTCGGAAAGTAGCCGCGCGGTCGCTTCGGCGTGGAAGGCGTACAGTCCCGTGCGCCAACGAAGGTAACCGGTGCGCCCCTCCGGGTACGCGCTGCGAGGATGCTGCCAGCGCCGAATGTGCTGTGCACGCGCAGCCAGGCGAAGCTCCTCGGGGGCGTCCGGCCGCAGCGTTTCCACCCAGCGCGTCAGCAGTTCCGCGTGCAGCAGCTCTTTCGGGCGATCCGCGCCGCCGTAGCGCATCACGTTCGGGTCGGCCGCATTCGCCGCGTCGATCAGCGCGATCGCCCTCTGGAACCGTTCGGAGTATTCCATCAGATTCCGATTCTAAATGCCCGCGAGATTCAATAGTTGAACCAGTCGTGCGCTTCACGGTGCAAGTCTGCACGGCACTCCGGGTGGGCAACGCTGATCAACTCTTCGCAGCGCTGCCGCAGGTTTTTCCCTTTGAGCGTCGCGATCCCCTGTTCAGTAACCACATAGTCCACGTAGGTGCGGGGCACCGTCACGATCGAGCCTTGCGGCAGGTGGGCCAGGATTCGCGACTGCCGAACGCCATCGACCGTCGAACTCGAAGGCATCGCAATGATCGAACGCCCACCCTCGCTGTACGAAGCTGCAATCGCGAAAACGGTCTGGCCGCCAGGCCCGCTGAAGACCCTGCCGTTCAACGATTCCGCTGTCACCTGGCCCGTCACGTCGATCTGCAACGCGTTGTTGATCGCCACGAAGTTCTCTTGCTGGCAGAGCATGCGCAGGTCGTCGGTGTGGCAGAAGTCCCATAGTTCGAACTTCGGATTGAGGTGGATCCGCGCCGCTTCCTCCGGCGGCAGCACGGCGAACGCCGAACCGACAACTTTGCCCGGGGCGATCGACTTGTACTTGCCGGTCATCACGCCCTGGTCCACAAGGTCCACGATTCCGCCGGGGATCAGCTCGGTCTGCATCCCGAGGTCGTGTTTCTCGCTGAGAAAGAGCGCCAGTGCCGAGGTGACGTCGCCGATCCCAATCTGCAGCGTGTCGCGGTCGCGGATCAGCTCGGCGGCGAGGATAGTCCCGACGACTTCTGTGGCATCAATCACCTCCTGCGAGCGGGGCGCTATGGGCGCCTCGCGGTCGTCTGCCGGGTCGTGTTCCACGAGTGCGGCAACTTCCGAGATGTGGATGTAGTTCTCCCCGAACGTGCGCACAAGTCGCTCATCCACCTCGCAGATAACTGTGCGCGTCAGGTCGAGCATCGTACGGTTTACCCAGAGCGCCGTGCCCATGCTCAGGAAGCCGTGGTCGTCTGGCGGGCTGGTCTTAACCAAGGCGACGTCGAATTCGCCCACCGCTTCCTGCACATAGCTGCGGCGGAAGTTGCCGAGCGGCAAGTAGTCGGCCATCCCGCCGCGTACCTGGCTACGATCGGCAGGCGTGCTGAAGACGGTGGTCAGGCGGAAGTGTCCCGCGGTTTCCGGGGTCGCCCAGACGAACGGCGAAACGTAATGGACGATCTCGACGTCTTCGAGTTCGCCCGCGCGGCTGAGCAGTTCTTTGGAGACCGATTCGGGTGTGCTGGTGAACATCCCGACCCAGACCTTCTGGCCCGATGTGACCATCCGCGCGGCCTCCGCGATGGAGATGAGTTTTTCGGCGTAGCGCAGTTTCCAATCCATGACAGCCCTCCAATGCGTGGCATTCTAGCCGGGCTGCGACCCCTCAATGCATCACGATCGCGGAATTCGGCCCAATTTTGGTTCCCTTATACTCGTGTGCATGTCCTCGTTCTTTGCTCGGCGGCAGGCTACGCGCGCGTTGCAGCACCGCGATTTCCTGCTGCTTTTTGGCGGCTCGATTGTCGTTGGGTTCGTCATGCCCATGCAGTTCCTGACGCAGATCTTCTGGGTCCAGGATCACTATCCGGGCCGCCAAGTGCTCTACGTGGGGCTCATCGCCGCCAGCCGCGGCAGCGCAATGCTCGTCTTTAGCCTGATTGGCGGCGCCTTCGCCGACCGGTTCGAGCGGAGGCGAGTGCTGCTCGCGTGCGAATCCACCGCGCTCGCCCTGAGCGCCGTCGTCGCGTTGGTCATGCTGACCAACCCGTTCGGCGAATGGACCATTGTCGTACTGCTCGTGCTCACGTTTGCAGCAGCGGGAAACATGGCCGTGGATATGCCAGCCCGCACCGCCAGCATCCCCGCGATAGTCGGCATGGGGGACCTGTCGAACGCCATCAGTCTGGCGACCATTGGCCAGCAGCTCGCCTTCCCGATCGCCATCTTGGTCACCGGCGCTCTCAACGAAAAGGTCGGTTCCGGGCAGGTGTACGCGGGCTCCCTGCTCGCATGGGCGCTCATCCTGCCGATGATCTCGGCGCTGAAGTTCCGCAGCACCGGCGAGGCGAATCGGCGGCGCGGCATGCTCGGCAACATCGCCGAGGGCCTGCGCTACACCCGCCGCGACGCCACGATCTTCGCCGTCATCTCTATCGTCGTGGTCATGCAGTTCATCGGCATGCCCGGGCCCGCCACTCTGGGGCCGGTCTGGATGACGCACGTGCTCGGTCTTTCGAAGGCACAGTTCGGGCTCATGGGCATGACCTGGGGGTTCGGCACCTTCGTTGCATCGTTCTTTTTCGCCTACCGGCACGACCTCGTGCGGCGCGGCTCGACACTCTGCTTCACGACGCTCATGTTCGCCTCCTGCGCCATCGTCTTTGGCCATTCGCGCAGCATCCCTCTGACAGCCGTCGCGAACTTCGGACTCGGCTTCGCGCTCATCGGCACGATGGTCTCGGCGACTACAATCGTGCAGCACACCGTCAGCGATGAGATGCGGGGCCGCGTGCTTGGGCTTTTCCCGCTGGCCATGGGGCTTTCGATGCTGAACGGTGCCCCCGTAAGCGGCGCTGGGCAGATCTTCGGGCTGGAGGTGGTGCTCCCTGTGCTGGCTTGGAGCACACTCGTGATCAGCGGCGCGATCATCCTCTGGAGGCCAGTACTTCGCCGCGTGAACCCGCAGCTGGAGCTCGTCTCCGTGCCAATCCCCGCCGCCGAACCCTCAGGCTAGCTCGCCGCTTCACCTACGGTCGCTGGTGCGAGTCCTCGAACGAACTGGGTTCGAACCGGTAGTCGACGTGCAGCCAGATGATGCGCGAATAGTGGAACGAAATCGGCATCAGGATAACGACGGCCGCCACGGACGCCGAAAGCACCACCCACAACGGCGCGCGCAGGTAGAGCAACGTGAACCAAACTGGCAGCGTCAGAAAGATGCCCATCGCGTAGCTGACGTACATTGCGCCGGTGAAGTAGCCATCCGCCCGTTCGAAGACAAGGCCGCAAGCAGGGCACCGTTCGCGCGTACGGAGTGGCCCCGAAAAGACGGAGCCTTTGCGGCAGCGCGGGCAGCGCATTAGGAGAACAGCCTTCAGCAGGCTCATGTACGCGGGGCCTGGTTGGTCTGCGGCCATTGCATGCCGCTGTTGTACCACGTCCCGCCGGACTCCCCCAAGGAGCGATATGGTGACTAGCCGCGTTTGCGAATCACACCCGCCGAAACTGCCAGCGAGACTAGCGCGAAACCGCTGGGTACGGCCATCGAGCGCAGCAGGTGGGTGTCCGGCAGGTCCGTGAGCGAGCCGCGCACGGCGTCCGCAGCGTAAGTCGGCGGCATCACCACAGAAGCGCGCTGCAGGAAGCCCGGCAACTGTTCCACCGGCATCATCACGGGGGCGAAGAACACCACATAGAAGACGATCAATTGCGTGAGGGCGTTCGTCAGTTGCGGATGGGGCGAAAGCACGGCCATCACCACGCCGATACCCGCCAGCGAGAGGAAGATGAGCAGCACCGCCGGGATCACCATCGGATCGATCGAGAGCGAAAAGCCGTAGTGCCACGCTCCCAGAGCCACCGCGAAGAGGACGCCTGGAGTGGCCAAGAGCGCTACCACCGTGATCTGGCTGAGAAGGTAAGCCTCGCGGCTGATCGGCAACGTAAGGATGTATTCGAACCGCCCGAGCACCTTCGCTTCGGAGATGAATTGCGGAAGCATGACCAGGCCGACGGTGGTGAAGGCCTGCGTGGCGGCGCCCGTTGTAATGTAGAGCGCGGCCGATTCGTTGATGTTCGGGATAAGGAACCCGAAGCCAAAGATCAGCCCGCCGCAGAGCGCGAACTGCACCATGATGATGAACCACACCCCGCCGCGCATGATTCGCAGGTGCAGACTAACAAGCTCCAGGTACTGGCGCAGCGGTTTCATGAAGCCACCAACTGTTTCTCGCGCCCTGCCCGATCTGTCGTTGGCCGGCCGACCGCCGCCACATAGATGTCGTCCAGGCTCGGCGGCCCGATGCGGAAGTCGAGCAACGATCCGTCAGTCCGCAGGTCGGCCAGCCACGTACTGACGATCGGCAGTGCGCTCTGTTCGAAAAGGAAGCTGCCGACGGCGCCTTCGGAGGTTAGCGCACGATGCGGGACCACCTCCCGGGTTAGTACCAATTCGAGCCGAAGTTTCTCGGTAACGAGCGAACGCAACGATGTCGGGCTGCCTTCGCTGAGGATACGGCCATGGTCGATGATCGCCAGGCGGTGAATGAAACGCTCAGCCTCGGCCAGGTTGTGCGTCACCAGCAACACCGCGGCGCCTGCCTCGCCGGCTTCCGCTACCAGTTGCCAGAGCGTCTGGCGGCGGATCGGGTCCACGTCGTTCGTCGGCTCGTCCAACACCAGCAACCGGTTGCGAGCGACCAACGCAGTGGCGAAGCCCGCCAGCCTCCGCACGCCGCCGGAAGCTGCGTGCATGGTGGTGCCGCGAAACGCGCCCAGGTCCAGGCGCTCGATCAGTTCATCGCACCTGCGTTTCGCCTCCGAAGACGACAGCCCGCGCAGTTTGCCAACGGAACAGATCAGTTCGTCGACATGCACGTCTCCGATGTCGAACTGGCCCTGCGGCAAGAAGCCGGTGGTGCGCCGAGCCAACCCGGGGTTGGCGACGATGTCCTGGCCGTCGAGGTGGATGCTGCCAGAGGTCGGCCTAAGCAATCCAAGCACCTGGCGGACGAGCGTCGTCTTGCCCGCACCATTCGGTCCGAGGAGCCCGTACACCTCGCCCGCTTCCAGCGAGAGTGACAGGCGATCGTTGGCCAGCGTGCCGCTTCGGTAGCGCTTCGCTAGGTCGCGGACTTCGAGAATTGCCACAGAAATGCCTCGTAATGGTTGATTCAGTGACAGTAAAACGAAGAAAATCAATTGTCAACTTGATTTTCTTATTTGCCTAGCGTTAATTGCGACCCTCTTCACGGCCCGCATCTTTGCGAACCTACCAGCTTCCAATAGAATTCCGGCGCGCAGTGATCTAGGATGACGGCCAGCCGGCGTCGGGTCGGCAGATTGGAAGGCCAGCGTTTGGCTGAACACGAGGCTCCGGGCAAGGTTCACAACGTCCCCGCGCACCACGTTCAAGACCACGCGTCGGCACTCGATGCCAGTTTGGGACCGGACTTCGCACCCTCCTCGCTCTCGCGCCTAGCCGCGGGCGGCGGCTCGGTGAGGGAGGTCATGGCGCTGCAACGCCTGGCGGGAAACCGCGCCGTGAGCCGGATGTTGGCTGGTCCTGCCGGGAAAGCGGTTTCCGAAAGCGCGGGCCGCGGCTCTTCGAACGATTGGCTCGGCGCCCCATCTTTGCGCGATGCTGACGCCGGCGGCTCTGCCACCATTCTGCAGTTCACCCAATCAGCAGCGCGAGTCTCGCGGCGCTCTGATCAGCTGACGGCGGCGGCGGACGTCACCACCGCTGATGCACATGAAGACGCTCACCCTCACGCGATCCAGCGCCACTCTTCCTGGGAACACAAACTCCTCGGCGACGCAGATCCGAAGAAGCTTTCAGAGATTGGTACCTGGCAGAACTTGATCGACCAGACGGCTCTCAAGGGGCGCCTGGGAAGCCGCACGAGGGAGAAGGAATCGGCGCAAGAAACGATCAAGCTGACGACCCCGAACGGCGAAGTGGATCACGTAGTGAACAAGGGCACCGTCATGCATACCCTCGCGCAGGAGATGCAACGGGTGAAGGCCTGGCAGGATGCCCCCCCGGCCGGCACGGGCACCGGCGATCCTTTCAAGGCAGTGGGCAACGACCCGACCTATGACGTGCTCCTCGTCAAACTGCCGGCCGCCGATCCTGCCAAGTCACTCGTCATCACGTACGGCGAAATGAACACCCTCGCGGACTTCTACGGCGACCTCGAGACGATGAAGACCGCCAATCCAAAGCAGCGCGAACAGATCGTCCAGAGCGTCCGCAAGGAGACTTTCCTCCGGCTGCAAGAGATCTACACCAAGCTCAAGAAGAGCCTCACATCGACGGAAAAACAGAACGCCGATGTCATTGGCGCGGAAGCGCTCTACAAGACTGGGAAGCTCGGGTCCGCGAAGTTCGCGGGTGCGGCGGCGCCGGATTTCATCAGTGGTGTGAAGGGCCAGGCGGATCTCTTGGCGGGCGACAAGCCCCTCATCGGGCAGGGCACCGGCGCTGCGGGCGCAACCAACAAGTACGGGGTCACGCTGGCGCGCAACGCCTGCCACTTCGTACCGGAAAGCTGGCACGCCTGGGCGTTGTACCACGATGCGGCGCTCACGGCTGCCCACGAAGCGTTCACGTTGCGCCAGGACGCCAAGCAACTTTCCGTCATGGGCGATTCGAAATCGGCTGCCGATAAGAAGGCGGCAGAGGCATCGGAGAAGGCGAACGAGGCAATTCTCAACAACGGCTTCGGCGACCACTACCTGCAGGACTCCTACGCCGCGGGCCACATGATCAATAAGACCCAGATCATGCAGTGGTACGTGGAGTTCATTGATAAGAGCGCGGAATGGGACTACTTCAAAGATAAGAACTGGCGAAAAGTGCAGCAGATGGCCTACCGTCAGCCCGGCCTTGCGGACGCGATGCAGTACGACAAGGCCAAAGTGCAGGGAGCGACAGGGGTTGGCGTAACGGCGGCAACTCCGCGCAATCCTCAGTCAGTTGAGAACATGGATGGGACGTGGGAGCAGCGATTCGACGCTCTTGGCCTGCAGGTGCCTGCCTCTCTGAGCACTCCAGGCTCACCGGAACGAAAACTCGTGGAGTGGTGGCAGCTTCTGGCGGGGGCCGGTGGAGAGCGCGAGCGCAACGGCTCCCAACTGACGGCAACTGGGCCTCTATCGAAGGGCGGTCTCCAGGCCGCGCTGAAGAACCTCATCCTCGATGGCGTGGTGCGCACCGATGAGTCCGTCGAGACGCGAGGCAGTTACATGGCGTCCGGCGCGGCCATGGCAAACGCGCGCTTCACGCGCTTTGACGAATCGACCTTCATCCTTCGGGATGACTACGTGCCGGAAAAGAAGAAGTTGGCGGCCTTCAAAGCCGCGCTTGCGAAGAGCAAAGGCTCGGCCGCCAGCCCCGGCAAGGCCGCTGTCGCCGGGGACGACAGCGATTACCAGAAGATGGCCAAGTCGGTCAGCTACGGCGACTACTTCGAGTTCATGAACAGCGGCTTCATCCAGAAAGCGACGAACGCGCTTCACGACACCTACTGCCAGGGCGGCCTCGATGTCCTTTCGGGCGACGGCGCCCAGGTGTTCAAGCTCTACGGCGACGATGCAATGTTCAGTTCGGCAAGCGCCAAAGGTGTTGAACATTCCGCGATGACGGCAAACATGTCGCGGGATTCGATCACCTCCGTGATCAACACCGGCGCCGAAGGCGCAAAAACGACGTCCGCAATTGTCGGCCGCCTCCCCGCTCGGGTGCAGTACAAGGTCTCATCGGACGACGGCGAGGTGATCACGACGGTTACGCAGGACATCGCGGCGTGGCACAACTCGACGGAGCGAGGGGCGTTGAAAGACACGTGTATGACGGACGTGTTCCCCAAGATGTCAGGCAAGTTCATGCAGAAGTTCGTCCCTGGTGCGTTCGGGAGCGAGCTTGGTAAGGTGTTCAGCAAGGATCAGGCGGTTCACGGCGCGGACGCCTTCTAGGCAGGCTCCCGGCAGCCACGCGGATTCCGGCGGGCTTTGCTCGTTACGGGCGCCTGCTGCGATAATCGTTGTTCGCGCCCGTTGATTCGGCGCGGTTGCGGTCTTGGGCTGCCAGGCCCTTGATCTGAATACGTGGAGGCGCGCCGCAAGAGCCCGCCGCTAGTACACCAAGGAGGGCCCAAAGTGGCAAAGAAGGTCCGTGCAGTGGTCACACTGCAACTCCCCGCCGGTAAAGCCAACCCGGCCCCGCCAGTTGGCCCGGCACTCGGCCAACACGGCGTAAACATCATGGAGTTCTGCAAGGACTACAACGCCCGCACGCAGAACCTCACCGGGCAGATCATCCCGGCCCAGATCACCATCTTCGAAGACCGCTCGTTCACCTTCGTGCTGAAGACGCCGCCCGCGGCTGACATGCTGCGGCAGGCTGCTGGCATCCCTAAAGGGAGCGGCAACCCCCGTATGCAGAAGGTCGGCAAGGTGAAGGTCAGCGACCTGAAAAAGATCGCTGAGACGAAGATGCCAGACCTCAACGCGAACAGCGTTGAAGAGGCCATGAAGATCATCGAAGGCACCGCCCGTTCGATGGGCATCGAGGTAGTGTAGCCATGCCAACCAAAGGGAAGCGCTACATCGAAGCCGCCAGCAAGGTGGACAAAGACAAGCTGTACTCCGTGGACGAAGCGATCACCCTCGCCAAGGAGATCCATCCCGCAAAGTTCGACGAAACCGTTGAGCTACACATTCGTACCGGCCTGGATCCGCGCCACGCTGAACAGCAGATCCGCGGCAGCACCGTGCTCCCGCACGGCCTCGGTAAGGTGCTGCGCGTGCTTGTCTTCACCGAAGGCGAGCCGGCCAGCATCGCACGGGACGCAGGCGCGGACTTCGTTGGCAGCGACGACCTGATCAAGCAGATCGAAGGCGGCTGGACTGACTTCGATGTGGCGATCGCCACCCGCGAGATGATGGGCAAGGTCGGCCGATTGGGCCGTGTCCTTGGCCCTCGCGGCCTCATGCCGAACCCGCGCTCGGGAACGGTGGTGGCCGGCGAGGACATCGCTAAGACGGTGCAGGATGCCAAGCAGGGGCGAGTTGAGTTCCGTCTCGACCGCCTGGCGAATATCCACGTGCCGCTCGGCAAGGTGAGCTTCGACGACAGCAAGATCCGCGACAACATGGCGACGCTCATCGAAGCCGTGAACGCCGCTAAGCCGCGCGAGGCGAAGGGCCAATACATCCGCAGCGTGACGATGACGACAACGATGGGCCCCGGCATCCCGCTGGATCTGACGCAGGCGCTCGCCCTGCGCATGGCGTAGCGCCAAACTCTGGCACCCGCTCGAAAGGCCACCCGCGAGGGTGGCCTTTTGCTCGTCCCCGTATACTGCCGCGCTATGACGACTGTGCAGCCAGCACTCAACGCAGCGGACCGCCTCGCGCCCGCGCTCGAGATCCTGCGCGCGAACAGTGAAGCCGCAGACCGCAGCGCCGCGCTCCCCGCCGAAAACATCGAGGCGTTGCGCGCCGCTGGCGCCATGCGCTGGTCGCTGCCCCGCGCACTGGGCGGCGATGAACTTTCGTCGCTTGAGAAAGTGGACCTCTGGGCGAAGCTCGGCGCGGCAGACCTCTGCACCATCTGGATCTTCGCGAACTACGACAGCCACATCTGGGACCTGGGCAGCCACGCCAACGAGCCGTTCCCAGGCGCATTCGACATTCTCCACAGCGAGACAGCGTTTTGCGGCACGGTTGCGCCGGTGCCTGGCAGCCTCATAGATCGCGATGAAGTCATCATCAACGGACGGTTTCCGTTCGCCACTGGCTGGAAGCAGGCTCGCTGGATGCGCGCAAACGTCCTGCTCCCCGGCCCGGCACCCGAGGCGCCAGCGGGCTCCGAAGCCAAGTTCCACGTTCGCCTCGCGCATTTCCCGCTCGATCGCCGGCAGGTGCGCGTCGAAGAAACCTGGGATGCAGTCGGACTTCGTGCCTCACAGACCGACACCGTGGTCGTCGAGGGCCTGCGCATTCCGCGCGCCCAGGCGTTGCCCTACGTCTTCGACCCCGACCGGTTGAAGCCTGGCTTCGAAGTGCGTTCGGCGTACTATGCCGAGCCCGGATGGGCGCTCTCCAATTCGCGCACAGCCGTTTCGCTGGCGGGCTGCGCGATGGAAGCATTCGAACAGGCCCGCGAGTACGTCACCGGCGGTCGCGCAAATCAAACGGGACAGCCGGCCGCGCGCTTCCCGGCCGTCCGCGCCTGTATGACGGACGCCTACGCCGAACTCTCAGTCGCGCTCGCAGCGATGCGCGGCGTGGCGAACGATTCGGACCGGCGGGTTGTCGAAACGCGCACCTGGACGGCCGAAGAGGAGGCCAGCGTGTGGGCCAGCGGCATGGTTGCCACACGTGCCGTGCTTCGTGCCGTCGACCAGATGTCGCTGGCGCTCGGCGCCACGCTTTCGCAGCGCAGCCTGCCGTTCGAACGCCACTTCCGCGACATCCGCACAGGCGCGCTTCACCTGGGAGTACACCCCAACCTGGTCAACGACCGCATCAACAGCTGGATGTTCCCCGGGATGCGCTAACCGCAGCGCGGGTGGTCGAGCCACTGCAACGCAGCGGGCTCGTCATCGAACCACGCGAGGCGGCGGTCGCCGGTTAGCCCGGCCATGGCCGCGGCCTGCATGGAGAGCCCACGGAATGCAGGCTGCCGGGCGACGATCGCCAGGCGTTTGAGGCGCTCCTGCCGCTCCTTCAGAGCGTCGGCCATTTCGAGCACATCCACGAGGATTTCCTGCGTGGCGGCGAAATCGACAAGCACTGATTCGAAATCCGTGCCAGGCGTCGGGCAGCCGACCAAAAAAGTTCGCCAGTCGTCGACCGTGACGGTTCCTTCGAATCGGACGATCGCACGCGTCGAATCAGTGGATGAGGAGCTGATAGGCACGGTTCGTAGGATAACTATTGGTAAGGCCACCGCAAATTCCGCGGTTGGAACCAATTGCGAGTCCGCGGTGTAGAACAGGCACGTGGACCACGAACCCGACGAGCAGCGACTCGTTCTCCTGGCGAAGCGCGGTGACCAACAGGCGTTCGGCCAGCTGGTGACGAGCTACCAACAGGTCGCTTTTCGGGCGGCGTACCTCATCGTGCGCGAAAGTGCGGCGGCCGAGGACGTGGCGCAGGAGGGGTTCGTGCGCGCCTACCACGGGCTGAGCCGGTTCCGTGAGGGCGAGCCGTTCAGGCCCTGGTTGTTGCGGATTGTCACCAACCTTGCACTCAACGAAGTGCGGTCACGCACCCGGCGCGGTGGCCTGCTCGACCGGCTGGGCCGGGCTGGCGCGAAATCCGAACCGCCGGCGGATCGAGCCGCCCTTGCCGGTGAGGAGCAACAGGAGTTGTGGAACGCGGTGAACGAATTGGCCGACGAGGACCGGATGGTGCTCTACCTGCGCTACTTCCTTGAGCTTCCTGAACGCGAGATTGCCGTGGCAATTGGGAAGGCGCCCGGGACCGTGAAATCGCGGTTGAACCGCGCCAGCGGGCGGCTACGGGGCGTAATCGAAGAGCACTACCCCTCGCTACGGGTGGCAGCGGTGGCGGAAGGGGCTCGCGATGAATGAGGAGCCGATGACCTTCGAGGAACAACTGCTGACGCGTACCTCTGCCGCATTCGCCTATCCCGAGACTCCGCAAATGGCCGCTGCCGTCCTGGCGCGAATCGCGGCCAGCGAACCTCGAGGCGCGCGCGGCGCTCGGGGTGGGCTCTTGACGCGCACGCTCGCGGGGGCGGCGGTTGTGCTCGTGGTGGGGGCCGTGGTGCTGGTCACATGGCGAGACGCGCGTGAGGCCGTGGCAGACTTCTTGGGCCTGGCCGTAGAAGGCGAGCAGATCCACATCCTTCCCACGCCCGCACCCGGCGTCACGCCCACCGCACTGCCGCCTGAGCGCGCGCTGGACTCGTACGCGACGCCGACGACGCTCCTCGCCGCACGAGAACGTGTGGGCTTCGACCCCTCGCTGCCCGCGACCGGCGAGCCGCCTCTGGGCATTTACACCATCGACTACCTGGGCACACCGGTGTTGGTGTTGGACTACGGCCGCTTCGTGCTCTGGGAATTCCGGGACCTTGCCGCGAGCAAGAGGGTGATCGACAAGTCGATTCCTGGAGCGACGCCCACGCCTTACCCGCCGGGACCCGGCTTGTTCGAAAAAGGCCTGTTCGACAAGGGGGTCAACCTGTTGTCCGAGTCGACGGTGCAGGGGCGCCCAGCGTATTGGATCAGCGGCGGGCCGCACTTTGTGCGGTTCCTCGGACGGGACGGCACGCCGATCGCTGGCTCGGAACGCACCGTAACCCGGAACACGCTGGTCTGGCGGGGGGAGGGAGGCACGAACTACCGCCTGGAGATCGACGGCATGCTGGGTCAGGCGCTAGAGATCGCCAATTCGCTGCCCTAAGGAACCGTTGGCCGCTGGGCGGTGTAGAGGTGAGCAGAAGGCGCTGCCTCATTCGATGCGCCACGGAGATGACGATGCTAGAACGGCTGTTGAGGCAAACGAAATGG
>JBBQGT010000046.1:0-22421 GCA_038323265.1 Tepidiformales bacterium | reverse complement strand
ACTAACCTGTGCTGCACTTCTTTACCGTCGATTTGCTATGACACGATTTGGTACTGAGGTATTTATTTTTTATGTGATTCTCACTTCAATTTTCTTTTTTTGGAGTCTCTTTAGTGAGAATTCATTTAAGAGAATTCAAATTCCAAATTTTACTCCATTTGTTTCACAGACCGTAGCTCATGTTTGTCTGGTGTTTGGACTTGGGGTTGATCTTAGTTATTCGTCATATCCAAATATGGATCGACTAGTTTTACCGGCTCGGGTTTTTGATGATAGGCAGTGTACGTATGGGAGATCGCGTATCAATGATGTTGAGTTTTGGAGGGTAGAGCGGTTGGATGGTGATTTGTGTGAGTGTTGGTCTCATGAGGTGCCTTGTAGTGGTTTGCGGCAAGGTTCGTGATTCTAGTTCTGGATACGGTTTAGCCGCGAACGCGGATTCCGCTTGATAAACCGTAACACGCCGCTTAGAAGTGTCTAGTAAGCAAACGCCCCAATAAACAGACGCTTCACTGGCAAGTTGCTACCGCGAGCTTCGTGCTGCTGCAGGAACTGGTTCCTACACACCGTTCCTCGATCCCGGAGGCAAAGAGCTGGAAGCGATCTACGAGCCAAGCCCGGAAGAGGCATCGCGCTGCTCAATGCAGCCGGCGAACCGATGCCCGTGCTCAAGCAACTAACGGGCCGAAAATCTACCGCTGCGCCTCGTCTGGAGCGGGTTTCACCACCCCGACCTGCTTTCGCGCCTCGCGCAGAGCTTCGTCTTCCATATGCTCCCAAGCATGTCGGCACGCCCCGCACAACCCGTAATCGCGCGAGATCTCGGATTGCAGAGTAGTCCCGCAGGTCCGGCAATTCGTGTTCACTGAACGAGTATACGGCCTGTGAGTAGCCGGCCGGCCTAAACCCGCGCGGGCTCCTTCGCAGTTACCGCCAGCGGCAGGCTGCGCACGCCGTGCATGATGAACGTCGGCACGCGGGGCAACAGTTCGTTGTCCGTTCGTTCGAAGTGGCTCGTCCGCAGCAAGAACTCCTCGAGCGCCACCCTCGCTTCCAGCCGCGCCAGCGGTGCTCCCAGGCAGAAGTGGATCCCCAGTCCAAAGGCCAAGTGCCTGTTCGGCGTTCGCGTGATGTCGAACGTCTCGGGTTCGGCGAAAACAGCTGCATCACGGTTCGCCGAGGCCAGCCAGATCACCGCCTGTTGCCCCTTCTCAATCGTCTTGCCGCCGACTTGCACGTCGCGAGTGGCGCGGCGCACCGTCGCCTGCACCGGTGAGTTGAGTCGCAGCACCTCTTCGATCGCGCCAGGCAGCAGCGACATATCGCCGCGCAGCCGCGCCAGCTCCTCCGGATGGGCCATGAACTCCAGCACCGCGTTGCCAATAAGGTTCGTCGTCGTCTCGTTGCCCGCCACCAACAGCAGGATGAGCATCTGGAGCAGCTCATCGAAGTTCAGCTTCTCGCCGTCAATCTCGGCCGCCACCAGCCCACTGATCAGGTCCTGTTTCGGGTTTGCGCGCCGCTCTTCGACCATCGCGTTGAAGTATTCGCGCATCTGGTTGAAGGTCGCTTCGGGGAGCTCGCCGTCGCCACCAGAGGTCCCCGCGCCAAGCAGCGCCACCACTTTGTCCGACCACACCTTGAACTTCGCCCGGTCAGACCCAGGAATGCCGAGGATCTTCGCGATCACGATCACTGGGAGTGGATCTGCGAGGTCGTGCACCAGGTCCATAGAGCCCGTCGACAGCTTCTCGCTCAGCAACTCGTCCGCAATCTGCCGGATGCGCGGCTCCAGCGCATCCACCATCCGCGGCGTGAATGCCTGCGAAACGAGGTTGCGCAAACGCGCATGTCGGGGTGGGTCCGAGCCGAGCATCGAAGGCGGCGGCGGCGTTTCCACCATGTTCGCCGGCCGCTGAAACTCCGAAGACCACGTCTGGTTGTCCTTCAGGATCGTCATGCAATCCTGGTAGCCGAAGACCAGCCACATCCCGGGATTCGGCAAGAACAGTGGGCTCATCGCCAAGCCCATCTTGTAAAATGGGAACGGGTTCTCGAGGAAAGCCGGGTCCGTGGGACTAAAGCCAACCATGTTCTGACTCCTGTGCGCGAAACCCGTATTCCGGGGCTCACGAGTCGTCATCCTAACATGTCCGAATGCCATTCGGACTTCATCGAACCTCAGTCACGCGAAAAGGCCGGGTGCGTACGCACCCGGCCTTTTCGTTGCGCTTCGCCTCAGGGAAGTAAGGCTACGCGCCCGCGGGCGACGCCGTGGAGGGAGTGGACGGCGTCGAACCGTTGCTTCAAGACCCGTCTGCCGGCGGCGGCATCATGCCTGGCTTGCCGTGGCGAGCCCCGGCTACCGGGCCTGCCTGGTCGATGCGAGCGTCCAGGTTGGCGGTCGCTTCAGCGAGCTTCGTGTCGGCCTCAGCCTGAGTCAGCTTGCCATCGGCCACCGCGTTGTTTAGCGAGGTCATCAGCTCGCTGCTCAGGAAGGCCTTGAGTTGGTCTCGCGACTTGCCGCTTTCCGTGGCTACGGTCGCCAGCGACTTCCCGCCGTGTAGGGCGGTCTCAAGGGTTGGCTGGTCTACGCCCAGGAACGTGGCCAGGGCTGTTTCATCGACCCGGAAGCCTGCGCCGCCCCCTCGTGGGCCGCCATCACGACCGGGACCGCCACCGAAACCGAAGAGCGGTGCGGTACCACTATTGATGCGCGTGCTCAGGGCGTCCGCCTGGGACTGGGTGAGTTTGCCGTCCTTCACGGCCTTGGCAATCTGGTCAAGCTGGACGGATTTGAGAGCGTCGGTAAGCTGCGTTTCACTGATCCCCAGTTTGGCCGCCAACGCCGTGATGTATGCGGCCTGCTCCGCTGCGTGATCCGCGCCGTTCGGTCCGGCCAGCGAAACAACCGCCGCGGTTTGGCTGCCCGTGCTGTCTGCAGCACTTGCGCTGCCGCTGCCAATCATGAAGACGCTTCCGCCTACGATCGCCGCGACGGACGCCATGCCGGCGCCAAGGGTCAGGAGCCTGTTCTGCTTTTCCATTCGGTCTTTCTCCAGTTCTTTTTCGGCGGCCCTGTTTTGGCTTTGCCGCCGTCACTCCCTGAAGATTGCCGCTCCAGCGTTGGGGCTTCGTGAGAGCGGCATGTGAACTTTCTAAGACTGTCTGGACGCTTTACCTGCCGCCACCCGCGTAACGCACGGTTGTGGGGCGATCACGGAACCCAATGCTCCGTTTAACTCACTTGCGGTAAGCAACACGCCCGACGGACGTATCCAGGTCCGAAACAACGGCCCTACCTCGTCCGTGGCGGTGTGATGGTCATGCACGCGAAGGCAATTCGTTCGAGAGCAAAGAGGTCATCGCCCTCTGTCGCTGCGGCCATTCGAACAAAAGCCCTTCTGCGACGGTAGCAACGCCGCCGATTTCTAATCGAGCGTTAGGGCGGCGAGTAGCAAACCGAAACTTTCCCCCGGCGGACATACGCTGACGCACACGCTCGCGAGGCTGGGCCCGCGACAGGAGGGTCACCATGCAACCACTCAAAAAGGGAATGCTCATCCTCGGCGGCCCGCTCGCCCTGGCTGCCATGTTTGGCGGTGCGGCAGCCTTCGCAAGTTCCTCCGGCGGCGCTGAAACCACGGTCATCCCGTCCCACTTCCGTTCGCACCAGGCCCCAGCACCGGGCGCGGGCGATCGCGACGGCGTTGGCTGCCCGCACGACAAGGGCGCCGGTGGTACAGGCGAAGGTGCCGTTTCGCCCACCGTCTATTAGCAGGCGTTTTAGCTCGGTCCGAACGCCCGCGGCGCAAGCCGCAGCAGCACCGCGACCCGCGGCACAGGCGGGAAAACAAACGGTCCGACGTTTACGAGGTCGATCGCATCGAACCCCACCTCCGTGAACAGCGCCGCCAGCCGGCCCCACCCGCGAAGGTCCACCTGCGCGCATCCCGGCGCGACCAGCCGCGAATGCAGCCGGTTCAGCCGTTCGCTCTTCACTGGCGCAAGGTCCATCACCAACGCTGATCCGCCCGGCGCCAGCACGCGCGCAATCTCTTCGGCGAAGGCGTGCGTCACGTCGTCATCGAAGCGCCGCAAAAAGTAAAAGCTGCTGATCGCGTCAAACGAATCGTCGCGAAAAGGCAGCTTCTCGGGCCAGCCGAGCAGGTCCACCGGCCCCGGCCCGGCCGCGAGGTCCACGGTCACTGGCGGCTCAACGAGCCCAGCCCGCTCGCCAACCATGTGCGCGTAAGCCGCAGTCCCGCAGCCCACGTCCAAATAGCGCCGTCCTGGCGCAAGCTCCAACAAAGAGATGACCCGTGCGACGCGCGGCGTGATCGCCGCCATCGCCGCCTGGGAGTTGATCGCCCGCGCCACCGGCCCCGTCTTGCCGAACACCCAGCCTTCGCGCGCCTGCCGGGCCGCCCGCCGTCGCCGCATCACAAGGCGTACACCATGCGCACCCGCTGGCCGGCCTCATTGGCCATGGCAACCTGGCCTCTCAGCGCCTCGGCCTCATCGCCCAAATCCTCCGCCCCGCCGCGACGCGCCAACGTTTGGCACTGCTCGTCGCTCGCCAACGCGGTCACCACCGCATCCAGCGATTCGCCCAGTGGGCTGGCCCCCTGCCACGCCAATTCCAGCTTCTCTCGATCTTCCGAATCTTCAATCTCGCCGTCGTAAAACGTCGTCAACGGCCCCATACGCACGTGGTGCTGGTCGTGTAGCCGGTCCGCCAGCGCGATCAATGGATGCGTCGCCCCAAACCCCCGCGAAACGGCAAACGACACAAACGCGCAAAGCCCCGCGCCATCGTTCGGCAACGCATCCGCAGCCCCCACCCCCTCTACCTCCAACATCAATCGCACGCGCGTAGCTTACTAAGCACTAAGCACTAAGCACTAAGCACTAAGCACTTCGCTCCCGAGTCCCGAGTCCTGAGTCCTCAGTCCTGTAAACTCCGTCCATGCGCTACCGCCGCGTCGTCGCCAAGTTCGGCACCAGTCTTCTCACCGCCGGCTCTGACCGTCTGGACCTCGAAGCCATGTCACGCCTCGTCGGCCAGGTGGTGCGCCTCCGCGCGCAGGGCTGCCAGGTGGCCGTCGTCTCCAGCGGCGCGCAGGCCGCCGGCCGCCACCGTCTGCGCGGGCGCCTGAAGGACGGCCACAGCCTTTCGCGCCAGGCGATCGCTAGCGTTGGCCAGAGCCATCTCATGCAAAGTTGGGATGAACTCTTCGATTGGCACGATACCGTCGTCGCCCAGGTCCTCCTCACCCGCCGCGACCTCTCCGACCGGCTGGGCTACCTCAACGCCCGAAACACCCTGCGCGACCTCCTTGAATCCGGCGCGGTGCCAATCGTTAACGAAAACGACGCCGTCGCCCTCGACGAAGTCCTGGCCACGCGCATCGGCGAAAACGACAGCCTTTCCGCCTACGTGGCCAACCTCATCGACGCCGACGTGCTCGTCATGCTCACCGATGTCGACGGCCTTTACGATTCGGACCCTCGCACGAATCCGGCGGCGAAACTGATCGATCGGGTCGAGCGGATCGATGCCGAAATCGAAGCCACCGCCGGCGGTACGAGCGGCGCCGGCACCGGCGGCATGGTCACCAAGCTGCGCGCCGCCCAGATCGCCACCCAGGCGGGCGTCGATGTCATCGTTACCAACGGCGATGCGCCTGACGCCCTCGTGGCGGCTGCCGCCGGCGAACAACGCGGGACCTTCTTCCCTTCGGGCGCCGACCGCCTGGAGAGCCGCAAGCGTTGGATCCTCGGCAGCATTAACCGTGAAGGTCACATCGTCGTTGATGTCGGCGCCGCCGCCGCCCTTCGTGCCCAGGGCCGCAGCCTCCTCCCCGCAGGCGTGGCTGCTGTCCACGGCTCGTTTGACCGCGGCGAAACGATCGAAATCCGCGACCCACAGGGCGGCCGCGTGGCAGTCGGCTCCACCAACTACGGCAGCGATGAGTTGAAGCGCATCCGTGGTTTGCGCAGTGACCGCATCACCGAAATCCTCGGTTACGCCTACGGCGACGAAGTCGTCCACCGCGACAACATGGTGCTGCTCTAGTTCCGAGTTCTGAGTGGGCTCGCGCTGAGTCCCGAGGCCAACGCCCCTCCGCAAAGGGGCGTTCCAGCCGATTCTTAGGGAGCCATGCTTCGCCGTCGCCTGTTTCTTCCACTTCTGTTAATGGCCGTTTCCCTGACGGCGGGCATGGCCTTAACCACCGTGAAGACGCTGGCTACGGTTGCTCCCGGTTCCAGCCATGGACGCTCATACCACGATTCCACGCCCAATTCCGGGTGGCTCCCCCCTGTTCCAGGCATAGACCCCGGCCGCGCAACGGCCGCCAGCGTCATCGGCGCCGACGAACGCATCCCCATCCCCGACGCCACGATCTATCCCTTCAGCGCCATTGCCTATTTGGAGCTTTACAACGAGGCGGGCGAGCTTTTCGCCGTCTGTAGCGGCACGTTCATCGGTCCTGATGCGCTCCTCACCGCGGGCCACTGCCTCTGGGACAGCGCGGGGGGGAAGTGGAACGCCAGCCGAATCCGCGTGGTGCCCGCCAAGGCCGAAGCGGCCGAGCCGTTCGGCTCCGAGTACGCCACCGATTGGTGGGTCCCGGATGGCTTTCTCGACGCCGCCGGTTCGGTCGATTTTGACTGGGGCCTGGTGCGCTTGCCCGATAACCGTCTCACTCGCGACACCTCGTGGCTGCCAGTCGCCGTACTGACCACCGCTTCGCTTCAATCGCCTAGCTTCACCCCCGCAATCGTTGGGTATCCCGTGGATAAGCCCGCCCAAACCATGTGGGGCCAATCGCGCCTCGCTTTCGACGCCGTCGAGGCCTATCGCCTGTTCTACGATATTGATACCGGGGGCGGGCAGAGCGGATCCGCCATCTGGTCCCTCAATCCCGGAAAGACGCTCGGCTACGTCGTTGGCATTCACACCCAGGGTTCCGGCGGCGCGGGCGACAACAGTGGCTCACGCATCGATCGTGAACTGCTCGATGACCTGCGCGCCGGCTGCGCGGTAATGGGCTGCACGATCGACTCCATAATCGAAGGCGAATCCGTCACGCCCGTGCCCACCGCTCAGCCGACAGCAACGCCAAAACCAACAATCCCCTCCGGCCCGCGCCCCTATCGCGGCATCGTCCCTGCCATCGCCCGCGACTAACGGCCCATCGCTCGCGTCTGCTCTAGACTGATGCAATGGACCAGGACACGCTGCGCACGCTCCTTCGCCAGGTGGCCGGCGGCCTCGTGCCGCCCGATGAAGCCGCCCGCCAGCTCGAATCGGCCCCCTTCGTCGACCTTGGATTTGCCAATGTGGATACGCATCGGGCCCTCCGCGACGGACTCCCCGAGGTCATCCTCGCGATGGGCAAAACGCCCACGCAGGTCGCGCGCATCTCGCAAGAGGTGTTCGCCCGCGCTGGCCGCCTGCTCGTCACCCGCGTCGAGCCCGATCACCTGGCGGCGCTTCGCGGCGTGATCCCCGGGCTCCAACACAACGAAGACGCGCGCCTCGCCTGGTGCGACCCCTCGCCCCGCACGCGCGCCGGCAACGTGGGCATCGTCTCCGCCGGCACCTCCGATATCCCCGTCGCCGAAGAGGCGGCGATCACTGCCGAGATGATGGGTGCCCTTGTCCAGCGCCACTTCGATGTCGGCGTGGCCGGGCTGCATCGCCTCGCCGGCCGCATGGACGCCCTGCGCGAAGCGAACGCCCTGGTCGTAGTCGCTGGGATGGAAGGCGCCTTGCCGAGCGTCATCGGCGGCCTCGTCCAGAATCCCGTGATCGCCGTCCCCACGTCGATCGGCTACGGCGCCTCCTACGGCGGCCTCGCCGCGCTCCTCGGGATGATGAACAGCTGTGCCACCGGCGTTAGCGTCGTCAACATCGACAACGGCTTCGGCGCGGGCTACCTCGCGGCCACCATTAACACCCTCGCGCTCGGGCCTAGAGAATGACCAGCCTCGTCTTTGATTGCTTCTCGGGCATCGCCGGTGATATGACGATCGCCGCCCTCGTCGATGCCGGCGCCGACCTGGCGGTCATCAGTAAGGCGCTCGAAAGCCTCGACCTCCCGCCCTTCGCGCTCGCCACGGAAAAGGTTGCGCGCGGAGGCACCGCCGCCAGCTACCTGAAGGTCGAAATCGAATCTGAACGGCGCTATCAGCCCGCGGAAATGCGTGCGATGATCGCCGCCGCTAGCCTGGCGCCGCGCGTCGCACTGCGCGCCGTCTCGGCCGTCGATTGGCTCGAAAAAGGCGAGGCTCTAGCCCACAACACTGAGCACCCGCACCTCCACGAAGCAGGCGGTGTGGACGCTATGATCGACATCGTCGGTTCCATGCTCGCCCTCGAACAGCTCGGCGTGGATGACGCCGTTTGCCCGGTCGTCACTGTTGGCTCCGGGACGATCGCCCGCACCGAGCACGGCCCGATTCCCGCCTCGCCCGGCCCGGCGGCCGCCCACATCCTCCAGCAGTCAGGCTTCGCCCAACGCTTCGTCGAGTCCTCCCACGAATTGGTGACGCCGACCGGCGCGGCGATACTTGCCGCCGTCGCCCGCCCCGGCGCGATGACCATCGTCGCCAGCGGCCACGGCGCCGGCGCCGGCACATTCGACCCGCCCAACCGCCCCAACGCCCTGCGCGTCTTCCTCGGTGCGAAACCATCGCCCCTCACCGCCCGCGAATTGGTCGAACTGGCGGCGAACATCGACGACATGCCGCCCTCACTCCTTGCCCACGCCCGCGACCGTCTGTTCGAAGAGGGAGCACTCGATGCTTGGCTGGAACCGATCGGCATGAAAAAGGGACGCTCAGCCAGCAAGCTCTGCGCGCTCGTCCCCGCCGAAGACGAGCAACGTTTCGTCGCGATCATCCTGCGCGAAACCACCACGCTGGGCGTCCGCGTCACCACCCACCGGCGCTACGAAGCAGAGCGTCACATGGAGACCTTCGCCAGTTCGCTCGGTCCTGTTCGCGTGAAGGTTGCCATCGTCGCCGGACGCGAACGTCGAAGCCTCGAATTCGAAGACATCAAATCGCTCGCTGCCCAACACGCCTTACCGGCCATCGAGGTGCAAGCACGCCTCGAAGTGGCGCTGAAGCGACGAGCCGAAGGCTAGGCATCACCCATTCGCCAGGGGTCTTCAGCGATTTGATGATGTAAACCCCACGCACATCGGTCAACGGCTGCCGCAACACACTGCTTCACCAGCGAAGCGTTCGCGCTGCTTGCGCGTTTCACTCATCGACGCTGCGGCTGGTGGCCGTCCTGCTATACTCCAGTTATGCAAGCCGTCACCTCTGCCGCCGCTCTCTCGCGCCGAATGTCCATGCGCCCGGCGGTGGCCACCTCGGGCTGACGGCCACCGCCCCTCCTGCTAGGCCCCATTCGCCGTCGCGTAACTGCGTGACCTGACTTTTCTGGGGATTACGATGACTTACAAACCGCTCGACCACCCGTTTCTCAATCGCTTGCGCGAGAACGTGCTCTTCACAGCCGGGCCGATCGGCTCGACCATCCTCGGGCTGCGCCCCGTCCCCGACTACGGTGGCCTCGAGGGCTGCAATGAGTACCTCACCGTCTCCGACCCGGACGTGCTGGCCAAGATTCAGCGGAGCTTTTACGCCGCCGGCTGCGACGCCGTGGACAGCGCCACCTTCGGCTCGAACGAGATCGTCTTCGCCGAATACGACCTGATTGAGCGTGTGCGTGAACTGAACGCCCTCGCCGCCCGCCAGCTCAACGCCGTCCGAGATGAATTCTCCACAACCGAATGGCCGCGCTACAGCTTCGGCACCATCGGTCCCGGTACAAAGCTGCCATCCCTCGGTCACGTCACGTGGGATGAGCTGGTGCACAGCTACCGCGAGCAAGCCCTCGGCCTCCTCGACGGCGGCATCGACGTCATGAAGGTCGAAACCTGCCAGGACCTGCTCCAAACGAAAGCCGCCCTCGCCGGCCTCGCTGACGCCTTCGCGGAGACCGGCAAACGCATCCCGGTGATCGCCAGCGTCACCATCGAAACCACCGGCACTATGCTCCTCGGCTCCGACATCTCCTGCGCCCTCACCACGCTCGAGGCGATGGACCTCGTCGACATCATCGGTATCAACTGCGCCACCGGCCCCGAGCAGATGGTCGACCATGTCCGCTTCCTCGCCGAAAACTCGCGCCGGCCAGTCTTCATCGCCCCGAACGCTGGCCTCCCCGAGCTGGTCAACGGCGAGGCCTGCTACCGCCTGACCCCCGACGAATTTGCGCGCTATCAGAAGATCTTCGTTGACGAATTCGGCACGAGCATTGCCGGCGGCTGCTGCGGCACCACGCCGGAAATGTTCGAGACGGCGATCGCCAGCATTGGACGGCGCGCACCGAAAGTGCGCCCCGCTGCGCTCCCCGGCCACCCCTTCGAAGCGGCCGTCTCGTCGCTCTACACCAGCGTCCCAATCCGCCAGGAGACCTCGTTCCTCGTTGTCGGCGAACGCACGAATGCCACCGGCTCGCGCGCCTTCCGCGACCTCCTGCTCGCTGAAGACCTGGACGGTATGGTCGCCCTCGCCCGCGAACAGGCTGCCGAAGGCGCGCACGTGATTGACGTAATGGTTGACTACGTTGGCCGCAACGGTGTCCCCGATATGGACCGCGTGGTGACGGCCTTCCGCACTCAGTCCACGCTGCCGCTGGTGTTCGACAGCACGGAACCGCCGGTCATCGAGACGGCCCTCAAGCTTTACGGTGGCAAGGCCATTGTCAACTCCATCAACCTCGAAGACGGCGAACGCAAGATCAGTCGCGTCCTCCCCCTGATCAAGCGTCACGGCGCCGCCGCAGTCGCCCTCACGATTGATGAGACCGGCCAGGCGCGCACTACCGAGTGGAAGCTGCGCGTCGCCCACCGCATCTACGACATCGCGGTCAACCGCTACGGCATGGAGCCCGGCGACCTCCTGTTCGACTGCCTCACCTTTCCCCTTTCGGGCGGCCAAGAGGACCTCCGCGGCGACGCTGTGCAGACGCTTAACGCCATCAAGCAGTTGAAGGCCGAACTGCCCGAGGTGAACACCATTCTCGGCGTCTCCAACGTCTCGTTTGGGTTGAAACCAGCCGGCCGTCGCGTGCTCAATTCCGTCTTCCTGTTCGAAGCGATTAAGCACGGCCTCGACGCAGCGATTGTCAATTCCAAGCAGATCGTCCCCCTCAACCGCATCCCGGAAGAGCAGCTCAACACCGCCCTCGATCTGATTTACGACCGCCGCCGCCCCGCCGACGAAAATGGCGAGCACGGCTACGATCCACTCACCCACTTCCTTTCGCTCTTCGAAAACGTGGAGACCGAGAAGGCTGCCAAGGTCGACCGCACGCTCCTGCCGGTGGAAGAGCGCTTGAAGTCGCGCATCGTCGACGGCGACCGCCGCGGCATCGACTTGGACCTTGAAGAAGCGCTCGGCAGGATGGACGCCCTGACGATCATCAACGAGCACCTGCTGGACGGCATGCGCGTTGTCGGCGAGCTTTTCGGCAGCGGCAAGATGCAGCTCCCCTTCGTCCTCCAGAGCGCCGAAACGATGAAGACGGCCGTCGCCTACCTCGAACCGCACATGGAGAAGACCGACGGCGCCGGCAAAGGCCGGGTGGTCCTCGCCACCGTTCGCGGAGACGTCCACGACATCGGCAAAAACCTCGTCGACATCATCCTTTCGAACAACGGTTACACCACGTACAACATCGGCATCAAGCAGCCGATCCAGGCGATCATCGATAAGGCCAACGAAGTCGGCGCCGACGCGATCGGCCTCTCGGGCCTGCTCGTGAAAAGCACCGTCGTCATGCGCGAAGACCTCGAGGAACTGAACAACCAGGAACTGTTCCACTTCCCCGTGCTCCTCGGTGGTGCGGCCCTCACCCGCCGCTACGTCGAGGAAGACCTGCGCGACATCTACAAGGGCAGCGTCTACTACGCCCAGGACGCGTTCGAAGGGCTGGCCACGCTGGATCGCATCATGCCGTCCATCAAGGCTGGCGAGCCGCTCCCCGCCCTCACCCGCGGGGGCGTCGAAGTGGCTGCCCGCCACGGAGGCGAATCCGGCTACGACGAAGTGCGCATCGCCACCCCGCCGATCGGCGGCGACGGCTCCACCCCCAACGACCAGGAATACGCCGTTTCGGGCGTCTCTCGCGATGTACCCGTACCCAGGGCGCCCTTCTGGGGCAGCCGAGTGGTGCGCGGCATCCCCCTGCGCGACATCTACCCGTGGATCAACGAGATCGCCCTCTTCCGCGGCCAGTGGCAATACCAGAAGGGCGAACGTAGCGACCCGGAATATGCCGCCTTCGTCGAAAACGAAGTGCGCCCCGTCTTCCGCCGCATGCAGGAACAGGCCATCGCCGAGCACCTGCTCGAACCGGCCGCCGTCTACGGCTACTTCCCCTGTCAGGCCGATAAGAACGACCTGCTGGTCTGGCCCAACTTCGAAAACGGCAAACCGGTAGGCGACCCGATCCGCTTCGAATTTCCCCGCCAGCCGCACGACCGCCGACTCTGCATCGCCGATTTTTATCGCCCGGTCGAGAGCGGGGAGTACGACACAGTTGCCTTCACCTTGGTCACCATGGGCTCCCGCGCCAGCGAATTCGCCCAAGAACTGTTCAAAGCGAACGACTACCGCGACTACCTGCATTTCCACGGCTTCGCGGTCGAATCAGCGGAAGGCTTCGCAGAATACTTCCATAAGCGCGTGCGCGAGGAGTTGGGCATCGCTGGCAAGGACGCGAAGGAGATGAAGCGAATCTTCCAGCAGCAGTACCAGGGAAGCCGCTACAGCTTCGGGTATCCCGCCTGCCCGGACCTTGAGCAGCAGGTCGGCATCGCCGCCCTGCTAGACCCGGCGCGCATCGGCCTGGAACTCGGCGAAACTTTCCAGTGGCACCCCGAACAGTCCACTAGCGCAATAATCGCCCACCACCCGGAGGCGAAGTACTTCATCATCCGGTGAGCACTCTGCAGCACCCTCTCGCTCAGGCTCTGAGCCGGTCCGCGAGGCGACTGCGGAGCTGGCGGATAAATTCCTCCGACACCGAACCGATGCGGCCAACCACTTCGACTTCGGTTACGGCGTTGAGGAAGCTCAAACGGGCGTACGACGCCCGATGCAGCCCAGCTGCGATGAAGTCCTCGCTTCCCGGGAGCAGGGGCTCATCTCATGCGTCAATCACTCCGCGATCAAGCGTGCTGACTCCACGGAGGAGGAGCGTCTGGAATTCCCCGGGCAGCAATGCCAGGACAATGACGGGCCGGAGCTTTGAGCCGCTCGCTCCCGCTTCATTCAGACGTACCAACAGAACGTCTCCGGCGGATCTCAATCGATGATGTCCGCCAGCGTGTACTCCGGCTCATCGTCGCCGTAAGCCTTGGCGAGCTGCGCAAGACCGAAGCGATCCCAGGCGGACCGCTCTTCGCGGACATCGAGGAACTCTGCGAACTCGAGCAGTGCCTGCAGCCGCTCCTCCGAGAGGTCTTCGATGATCTCCTGCAGCCGTTCCTGGATCGTCACGCCATCATAGTAGGCTCTCGAACCGCCGGTGAGAACACGCGTGGGCCGCCCCGCGCGCCCCTCACTCCAAACTGAACGGCGGGTAGACGTCCGTCATCAGCAGCATGTATGCCTCAACCCGGATCGACCACCGCATCACGCCCATCCCGAAGTTGTACAGCCCTTCCGGGTACTCACCCGTGAACAGCAGCGCGAACCACGCGACGACGCCCGTCACTGCCCAGGCGAGCGACAACGCGCCGACGATGATTAGGTGCGGGATGGCGTAGATGAAGCGTAAGCCCACCGAAAGCTTGCTTCGTTCGCCTTCTGGATACGGGATCTCAATCGAAACTGGGTACTCCCCGTCGCCGAACGGCGGGTATTCGTCGCGAAAGAGCGCCGTATAGGCAACGGCCTTCACGCGCCACCGCATGTAGAAATTGCAGAGATCGAAGAGCCCTCGCGGATGCTTGCTGGCGAAAAGGATCGCGAACCACGCGATGAACGCGCACACACTCGCCACCGCTCCTAACAGACCGTCGCTGCCCCAACCGGACCACCACTGGTCGCGCCCGAAGCCGACGACGAACCCTGCGCCCAAAAACCCCGGCCCGCCGACCAGGATGAGGTGCGGGATCGCGAGGATCCAGCGGAATCCAATCGTTACCTTGTTCCGCTCGCCCGTGGCCCGCTCCACGACGAGCTTCACAGGGTATTCCGCCGCCGCCTGTTGCTGTGTCATTCGAAGAAGCCCTCCACCGCCCAACCGCGGCGCCAGCCGCATGCTACCGCAGTTCGGAGTTGCGCACGGCTCGCCGTCACGCAGAAGAGGGCGCCGGCCATTTCGTATACGCCGGCCAAGTCTCCGCCGTCCCCCAGTTCGCCCAGTGCGTGTGCAGAATGTGCTCCGGGAAGAATTCGAAGAGCCACTCGAAAGCAAGATTGCCCAGCGCCCCACCGCTGGCCGCGCTGACCGCCGCTCGTCGGGCCGCGTCATCAACCAGTTGCGCTCGACCTGCGATGTAGATCCGCCGCTCTAGAGTCCCAGCACGCCTACCAGGTCTCCGATGTCTTCAATCACCGCGTCCGGCGCGTGCTCCAGCACCGAACGCCCGCCGAACCCGTAGGTCGCGGCCACGGTGCGGATTCCCAGCGCCCGCCCGGCGAGGATGTCCGCTTCGCTGTCGCCCACCATGACGGCACCTGCGGCATCGGCGCCCAGCGCGGTCAGCGCAAAGCGCAGCGGCGCGGGGTCCGGTTTAAGCGCCTCTGCATCCTCTGCCGAAACGATCACCGCAAAGTATTCGAACAATCCGGTCACCTCCAGGCTGCGCACCGAAGTACGCCGCGAGCGACTCGTCACCGCCGCCAACCGAATGCCTCGCGCCTGCAAGCTGGCGAGCATTTCTCCCGCCCCTGGAAAGGGCACTGCGAGATGCTGATTCTGCTCCTGAAACGCACGGTGGGACTCAGTAAGCGTTGGCCCGAGGTCGGCGTGAATCGCGGCATAGATCTGCTCGAGCGGCAGCCCGACATGAGTCGCCAGGTGCGTCCGCGCGGGCGCGACCAATCCCTGCTTTGCCATGCTGTGTTCGAACGCCTGAAAGATGAACTCGCGCGTATCGAGCAGCGTCCCATCGACGTCGAGTAGGACGGTGGTGATCGGCGGTTGGAGGAGCATGCGCGAATCGTATCGCAGCGCCGCCTTTCGCTCCGACGGGCGCTACGGCCGGGATTCGAACAATCCTTCGAGCGCTTCGCCGGCATGTGCCAGCAGCCAGAAGTGCCCCGCACCAGGCATAAACGTCGCGATGCACCCGGGGATGGTGCTGGCGAGCAGGCGGGCCTTGGCTACCGGGACGATCCGGTCCTGCTCCCCGTGCCAGATCTTCGCTCCGCTCGGAATCGCTGCGAAATCGATTCCCCAGGGCCGTTCCACCAACGCTGACTCCTCGGCCACCCCTCGCGACCCGTGCCGGAATGCCTCGCGCACGTCTCGCAGCATCGCTCGCTTCTCGGCTGGCCGCGAAACCACCCTGAGGTCTTCCGCCGAGGCTCCTCGCTTCACCGTTCGAAAGAACAGTCCTGGCGCCCGCCGCGCAAGCAGGCTCGTCAACGAAACCTCCGCGTTCGAACGCAGCCGTCCCGGCGCACCGTCCGCCTTCGGCAGGTCGGCGCTGCTGACCAATCCCACCGCTGCTATCTGATCGGCTAACTGGGCGGCGCAAGCCAGCGCGTACGGCCCACCCGCCGAATACCCAAGCACCGCAAACCGTTCGAACCCGAGGTGGCGTGCCGCCTCCCGCACATCCGCGGGCCAGTCGGTAATGGCCCTCCCTGGTTGGAAATCCGAGAGACCGAAGCCCGGCCGCTCAAGCGCGATAACCCGCACTCCGCGCTCCTTCGCGAGCGCGTCGAGGAATGCCCCGCCGAAGCGTGAGCCCGGATTGCCGTGGAAGAAAAAGAGAGCGTCACCGGCCGCCTCGCCGAACTCTGCATAGCCCAGCAACCGCCCGTCGGGCAGCTTCAGCACGCGGTCGTTCGGTCCAGGCGGCCGTCCCGCGTGTCGCATCATCTATTCGAAGTCTACGGGATCGGGCCTAGCGTCCCGGTTACGAAGCAGCGGCCACCGGCTTCGGCTCGAGCCGCACCACCACATCGCCCGTCGTGATCTCGTCGTCCAATGCGCGGGCCGCGGTGTGGTCGATTTCGCGGAGCGCCTTGCTGAGCAGGAAGATCACCACCGAGAACACGATCGTCAGCACTGAGGCCCCGGCGACCGCCACCGGCGCGCCCCAAGCTTGCGCGGCCGCGCTCACCGGTACCGTGCCCAACGGCGTCAACCCGAAGGTCATCATCATCAGGCTCATCACGCGCCCGCGCACCGCGTCCGGGATCAGTACCTGGATGGCGGTGTTGTTCACCGTGTTGAAGATGCTCGCAAACACGTCCGAGATCAGCACCAATGGAAGCGCCAGAAGGAACCACGGGCTCAGCGCGAACAGGAAAAGCGTCCCGCCAAAGGCCAGCAGGCTAACCATCATCAGCCGCAGCTTGCGCGGCGAGTGGCCCTTCCACGCCACATAGATCGACCCGAATATTCCGCCGACGCCGGCCGCCGCCTGCAGCACGCCCAACCCCGTCGTCCCCACATCCCAGACGTCCTCGGCGAACACCACAAGCAGCGCCTGGAACGGCATCGCCAGCATGATTGGGATAAGCGAAAGCAGCAGCAGCACGCGCACTGGCGGGTCATCGCGCACGTAGCGCACGCCATCCAACAGGTCCCCCATCACGCTCTTCTTCTCTTGCCCGGGCGTTGGATAGGCGCGGTCCACGCGAGACATCGCCAACAGCGCTGTCAGGTAGAGCGCCACTGCCACTACGTACATCCAGTCCACGCCGAAGGCCGCGATTACCAGCCCGGCCGTCACCGGACCGACCACGCGCGCGGCGTTCATGCCGCCCATCTGCAACGCCATCGCGTTCGCCAATCCTTGCTTGCCCACGATGTTCGCCACGATCGATTGCCGCGCGGGCATGATGAACGGGAACAAACAGCCCATCACAAACATCACGCAAAGCAGGTGCCAGAACTGGAGTTGGTGGGTCAGCAGCAGCGTCAAAACCACCATCTCATTCGCCAACAACAGCGCCTGCCCGGTCATGATCAGCCGTTTCTTCTCCACGCGGTCCGCGATCACACCGCCAAACGGCGAGATGATCAGCATCGGCAGCGAAACCGCGAGGTTCACCAGTCCCAGCGCGAACGCCGAATCGGTCAGCTTGAACGCGAGATAGGAACGCACCACGAACTGCCCGTTCATCGCGAAGAAAAACGCCGTGTTGCTGGCGTACACCCAGCGGAATTGGCGATGGCGCAGCGAAGCAAACGCGTTGCCTCCCTGCTGGGGCGCCGAATACTCCGAGGACGCAGACATTTCATTAGCATAGCACTAAGAATTACCCTGTTACGGACGAGTTAACCCTCGGCTGCGACTCTCCACCGCTGTAGACTGCGCCCACGGAGATTTTCGAATATGCACATCGCCCTGGACTGGCTCGGCTGCGCCACCTTCCGCCTTACGCTCGGCAAAACCGTCGTCTTCCTCGATGCCTACATGGACCGCGTGCCTTCTGCGCCGCCCGTCGGCATGACCACCGCCGACGTCGATCGCGCGGATTTCGTTCTCGTCGGCCACAGCCACTTCGACCACATCGCGGGCGCCGAGATAATCGCCAAAAAGACCGGCGCGAAGATCATCGGCTCTCACGAAAGCGCGCGCGTGATGCTCGAACAGGGCGTCCCACGCGAGCAGTTGCTGATCTCCCAGGGCGGCGAGCGCCACCGCCTGGCGCCCGGAGTCACCGTCCGCGTGCTCCCCAGCCTGCACTCCTGTACCTGGGTCGCGAGCAACCTCGCCTCCACCGAAGAGGCCACCGGCGACCTCGGACTCTGCGAAGACGAACGCGCCGCAATCGGTCGTGAAGCGGGTCTTGGCGCGGCAATCACCAACCGTGCCAGTGCCGACACGCAACAATCCGTCGAGCTCCGCAACCATCTGCGCAACGCCGTCGGTAGCGCCGTCGCCGGCGGCGCCCTCGCCTACTTCATCGAGACGCCCGTGGGCAGCATCTTCTGGCAGGACACCTCCGGCTGCTGGACGGGCGTGCTCGAAGGCCTCCGGCCCGATGTCGCCATCCTGGCCATCGCCGGCCGCGGGAACGTCGATGGCGAGCCGATCCAGGGCTCGCTCGCCGGGTTCGCCGCCCTCGAGGCACGCCTCTTGCAGCCGAAAATGATCATCCCCGGCCACCACGACAACTGGCTTCCGCTCGTCACTCCCGAAGGCGGCACCGACCTCGCCCCGATCCGCGCCGCAATCGCCGAAGCAGTCCCCGGCGCAACGTTCGCCGAGCCCGGCTACCTCTCTGGCATGCGGCTGCTCGGCTAGAGTCACCCTGCCCGCTTAAGAAACGGCCGGCGCTGGAAGGCGCCGGCCATTGTCCTGTTGCCTCGGAGACCGGCCTATGGGAAACGGTTGAACCAGAGCAGCGACAGCCCACCCGAGACCGCAACGAGCAACGCCCCCAACCCGGCGAAGATCCAGGTCACTTCGGTCTGCGTGTCCGTGTAGCCGATTTTCGAGCCGAGATCGCTGTAGATCGTGTTCAGGTCGTCTGCGGTTGGCGCGCTGTAGAACTTGCCGCCCGTGATATCGGCAATCTCCTGCAGTGTCTCCACGTCCGGGGGGACGCGCACGTTGCGCTGCCGGCCCTGGTTATCTTCCACTTGGGCAACGCCGTTCTGCGTGCCAAGCGCGATCGTGAACACCGGCACTTCCCGCGATTTCGCATCATCCGCCGCATCCAGCGGCTGCACCGACCCGAGCGTCTGCGCCCCGTCTGAAAGCAAGATGATGAAGGCCGGCGGCACGTCCGCCGTCCCGGAGGCCGTCTTTGGAGCAGGCGTGGGTGTCGGCGTGGCCCTCGGTGCGGTGCCTCCACCGCTCACCACCGGCGGGTTGGCCTCCGGCGGCCGCACCACGTCCAACGCGCTGGTGATTGCATCACCCATCGCGGTCCCACCGCGTGGCCGGAGCCGCGCCAGCGCGTCACTCACCGCCTGGCGGTCCGTAGTCGGCGCAACGAGTACCGTCACGGCGCTCGAAAAGCTCACTAGCGAAACCTGCACTTTGGACGGCAGCTTCACCAATAGCGATTCAGCCGATTTCTGCGCAGCCGCCAGCCGCGTTGGCTCGACATCAGTCGCGTTCATCGAGCCTGAGATGTCCGTCACCAGCACTACGGTCGCCTCTTCCTTCGGCGTTTGCGTAGTTACTTCCGGCCGCGCCAATCCCATCAACAGCAGCGCCAGCGCCGCCAGCGAAAGCACCGGCGGGACGTGCCGCTTCCAGTTCGGGCTCTGATCAACGACGTTCGCCAGCAGGTCCAGGTTTGTGAACCGAACGGCGTAGCGCGAACGGCGCTTCTGCATCACCAGGTAGCCGCCCACTGCCAGCGGGATGAGCAGCAACAGCAGCAGAGCAACGGGGTAAGAAAAAGTCATCGGAAGCCGTCCTTGCGCTGGAGAAAGCCAGCGACCGGCTTAAGCCAGTCACCAGCGGTGGAGAGCACAACGTGGCGCGCGCCAGATTCACTCAAAAGGCGGGCCACATCGGCCCGTTCGCTGCTCGCCGCCTGGGCGAAACGTTCGCGAATCTCGCGGCGGCCGGTGTCAACGCGCAGCGAGCGCCCGGTCTCCGGGTCCGTCATCCACACGTCGCCAACGTTCGTCAGTTCCTGTTCGCGCGGGTCCCGGATCTCGGCGGCGATAACCGTGTGGCGCGCGGTCATCTCAAGCAGGGGCAAACGCCAGTTCGAATCGCCTCGAAAGTCCGAGACCACCACAACAAGGTTGCCGTGCCGCCCCATCCGGTTGATCCGCCCGAGCACTTCGCTGAAGGAGGTTGCACCGCTGGCGGCGTGCTCGTCATCGCGTAAAGCCGTCAGTAGGCCCAGCATTCCCCGCCGCCCCTGGGAAGGCATCACTGTGCGCGGCGCGGCGTCGCCAAATGTCAGCACGCCCAACGCGTTGCCCCTTCGCGTCGCTACGTGCCCCATCGCCACTGCCACACCCTCGGCCACGTCTGCCTTGCGACGGTCAGCGGTGCCGAAGCGCATCGAAGGTGATGTATCGAGCAGCACCCACGAGGTGAGCATTCGCTCCGCGACCTGCATGCGGACGTGCGGCTGGCCCGTGCGTGCCGTCAGGTTCCAATCGATTCGGCGCACGTCATCGCCAGGTTCGTAGAGACGCATCTGCGCCAGCTCCGTGCCTTCGCCTAACTGCGCCGAGCGGAAGTCGCCAGCCAACAGACCCTGGATGCGTCGCCCAATCGTGAGGTCGAGCGCGCGCAGCAGGGCATCGGGCATCGGCCCTGGGCCGGGCTTATCCGGCGTCCGCACAATGGAGAGCAGCGGCCTGCTCACGCCGTCGCTCCGCGCAGGTCGGTTGGCGCCGCCAGGTTCGTCGGCGCGCTCAGCTTCGCGGTCTCTTTCGTCAGGTCGATCTGCGGCTGCGGCACGGCCGCCAAAATCCCATCCAGGATCTTGTCCGAAGTGACCGATTCGGCCAGCGCCTGGTAGCTGAGCACCATGCGGTGGCGCAGCACATCCTTCGCAATATCAAAAACGTCGTGCGGCAGCGCGTACTTCCGGCCGCGGAGCAGAGCGATCGCTCGCGCGCCGTGAATTAGGTTGATCGAGCCGCGCGGGCTCGCCCCGTAGGCGATATGCGTCTGGTGCCGCCGAAGCCCGGCAGTCTCCGGATGGCGTGTGGCGTTGACAATCCGCACTGCGTAATCCGAGACCGCGTTATCCACGTACACCTCGCGCGTCAGCGCCTGGTAGGCGTGCAGCGTCTCAATTGGCAGCACCTTTTCGATCTCCGCCACCGCTCCCAGCGAACGCTGCACCACTGTCAGTTCTTCCATGTGGTCTGGGTAATCCACCAGCACCTTCATCATGAAGCGGTCGACCTGCGCCTCAGGCAGTGGGTACGTGCCTTCGGATTCGATCGGGTTCTGCGTGGCCATCACCAGGAAAGGGTCCGGCACCGGGAACGTCTGCCGCCCGATCGTCACCTGCCGCTCCTGCATCACTTCCAGGAGCGCCGATTGCACCTTCGCCGGCGCGCGGTTGATCTCGTCCGCCAGCAGAATGTTGCAGAACACCGGGCCTGGTTCAGTTTCGAACGATGCTGTGTCCGGTCGGTAGATGCGCGTTCCCACAAGGTCGCTCGGCACCAGGTCCGGCGTGAACTGGATGCGCTGAAACGTCCCGCCCATAGCGTCGGCCACGGTCTTCACGGTCAGTGTCTTCGCCAGTCCGGGGACGCCTTCGATGAGCAGGTGCCCGCCCGCCAGCAGCGCCACCAGTACCCGCTCGAGCATCGCATCCTGCCCGACAATGACGCGCTTGATCTCGAACATCGTTGCTTCAAAGGTTGCGCGAGCTTCGTTGTAGCGTTCGTCCAAGGGGTGCCTCCGGAGTTTGAGCGGAATCGGCGACGAGGCTTCCGTGCCTGCACGCCGTTGTGTGTCTGCTACACGGTGACGGGTGGCGGTACAACGTGGAGTAAAGCGCGGAAAGCAGCCCTTCCGGTAGGCGGCACCTCAACGGGCGTCAAGTTCGAAAGCGGGTGGTAGAGGGCTAGAAGGAACCGCCGCCAGACTCGATCTCCCGCAGGTCGGCGGCTCGCAATGTGCGCAGCCTCAGCAGGTGGATCGAAACCCCCCCGCCAACGGCAAGCAGCACCAGGCCCACCCACAGGTTTCCTACCAGGTAGTAGGTGATCCCCAAACCGGCCCACAGCGTGAGCAGCGACCACGCCTTCGTGCCCAGCGTGGCCCCCCGGTGCTCGCGGTAGTTGCGCAGGTAGCGCCCGAACAGCCGGTTCGTCGTCAGCCAGCGATACGCGGCAGGCGAACTTCGCCCGAAGCAGAGCGCCGAAAGCAGCAGGAAGTCGGTCGTCGGAAGCAGCGGTACGAACAGCCCGATCAGGGCTACGACCACGCAGAGGAACCCCGCGGAAGTCAGCGTCCAGCGAATCAGCCGGCTGCGAGAAACAACGAGGCGCGTGAGCGAAGCTTCCATAGCTGTCATTTCGTCATTCCTTCCCCCGGCATGGGAGGTTTAGTATGCCACAATTCGACAACTTTGTGGGGCCGTACTCCCTGAAAACCACGCGCGACGCCCCAGCCCAGCCCGGAGAGTTACCAGGTAACGCGGCGGAGCTTGCCATCACTGAACAGGTAGGCCGTGCCGTCCTTAATGGTGAAGGCGCT
>JBBQGT010000045.1:0-22576 GCA_038323265.1 Tepidiformales bacterium | reverse complement strand
CATTCGAAAAGCTGCGAAGCCTGGCGCGAACGGCTTATGCTGCTGCCGTACCCGCACCACCCAGCAGCGTGTTGAGGTGGCGGTCGGGAAGTCCCTATTTATTGGAGAATCTCATTGGCAACGGTAACTAAGAACGGCGTCCTCGCCGGCAAAGTGGCGGTCGTCACTGGCGCCTCGCGCGGTATTGGTGAGGCGATCGCTATTCGCTACGCAATGGAAGGTGCGAAGGTCGTCGTTTCCGCCCGCACCGTCGAAGAGGGCGACCACATCCTTCCCGGCAGCATGAACAGCGTCGTCAAGCGCATTAAGGATGCAGGCGGCGAAGCGATGGCGGTCAAATGCGACCTCGCGAACCAGGCCGAACGCGAGGCCCTCATCAAGACGACCGAGGGCGCGTATGGCCCGGTCGATATCCTCGTCAACAACGCCGCCATCACCTACTTCATCCCAGTCGACGATTTCTCCGAGAAGCGGATGAAGCTGATGTTCGAAGTGCAGGTCTTCGGGCCGTTTCACCTCGCACAGCTCGTCCTTCCCGGCATGCGCGAACGCAAGAGCGGCTGGATCCTGAACGTCTCCTCCCACGCCGCGCTGCATCCCAAGCTCAACACGCCCGGCCGGGGCGGCACGGTGTACGGCATGTGCAAGGCGGCCCTCGAGCGGTTCACCACGGGCCTCGCTGCCGAAGCCAGCAACGACGGCATCGGCGTGAACGTCATCTCGCCCGGCCTCGTCGCCACACCCGGCGTCCTCCACCACGGCCTCGTCACCGAGGCGAACAAGGATTCGGCAACGCCTGTCGAACACATGGCTGAGGCCTGCCTGCACCTCGTGCACGGTGACCCTTCCGTGAACTCGGGCCAGATCACCTACGCCTCGGATGTGCTGAAGGAGTTCAATCTCACGGCGGCGGACCTGCTGGCCTAGCCCGCACCAACGTCCTGGCGCCGGGCGCACGAACCGCCGGCGCCGGAAGTGCCATGGAGGCGCCGCATGTCCACGTACGAGACGATCACCTTCGAGTCCACCGATGGCATCGGGACGCTCACCCTCAACCGGCCAGATCGGCTGAACGGCATCACGAATAAGATGATGCTCGAACTTTACGATGCAATTGGCCGGCTGCCCGCCGACCACGAAACCCGCGTGGTGGTACTGACGGGCGCTGGTAAGGGCTTCTGTCCCGGGGCGGACCTGCAGCACTACAGTTCCGGCGCTGGCGACGACCGCACGAGTCCCGAGCACTTCCTGCTCACTGCCATGCTGCACGAACTGCCCCAAGTCACCATCGCGGCGGTTAACGGCGCTTGCGCCGGGGCGGGCCTCGGCTGGGCAGCCGCCTGTGACCTTCGTTACGCTGCTGAAGGCGCGAACTTCAACTCCGCCTTCCTCGGCGTGGGCATTTCAGGCGATATGGCCAGCCCCTGGACGCTCCCGCGGATCATTGGCGCGGCCCGCGCCCGCGAACTCTGCTTCCTGCACGGCAAGTTCGACGCCCGCGAGGCCGAACGCGTCGGCCTGGTCTCGAAAGTCTTCCCGAACGAGTCGTTTCGGACCGAAGTCGCCGCCATTGCCAGCCGACTGGCGAAGTCCGCGCCCTTAGCCCTTCGCGCCATGAAGCAGAACTTCCTTGCGGCGGAGCACATGGACCTGCGCGATTACATCAAGATCGAAACCGAACGCCACCAGCGCACCGGCGCGTCCGAAGATTCGCGAGCGGCCTTTAAGGCGTTCGTCGAAAAGCGCGAGCCTGAATTCAAGGGGAGGTAGCCGCATGTGGCTTCGATTGCGCCAGATTGCCCTCATCGTGAGCGACGCCGACCAGGTGGCCACGGACCTCAATGCGGTTTTCGGTTTAGAAGTTGCCTACATTGATGAGCACCTGCCGCCCGCTTACGGGTTACAGAACCGCCTGCTGCCGGTGGGCACGCAGTTTCTCGAACTCTGCGCACCGGTGCGCGAGAACACCGCGGGCGGTCGCTACCACGAACGGCGCGGCGGCGACGGCGGCTACATGGTCATCTGCCAGTGCGACGACCACGCCGCTCGCAAGGCGCGCGTCGCCGAATTGGGCCTGCGTGTGGTTGCCGAGCGCGACACCGAAACCTCCTGCCTGATGCAGCTCCATCCCCAGGACACTGGCGGGTCGTTCCTCGAAATCGACTGGCATAAGGGTGCAGACGACGAATTCCCCGGCTGGAGCCACGCGATTCGCGGTCCGTGGCCGGACTTCATCCGCACTGGGCGCGTCTCCGCGATCGTTGCCGCCGAAATCCAATCGCCCGACCCGGCAAAGCTGGCTGCTCGCTGGAGCGAGATCATCGAACAGCCGCTTGTCGCGGACGCCACCGGAAACGCGTCGCTGGCCATCGATAACGCGACGATCCGCTTCGTGGCCGCCTCTGATGGGCGACCGGAGGGGCTCGGTGGCATCGACCTGCGCGCGACGGACGCCGAAGCGGCGCGGGGGGCAGCCAAACAACGCGGCCTTCTGCGGGACGACGGCGTGCTGCTGATCGGCGGCCTGCGGATGCGCCTGGTCTAGACGCGCGCCGCGGCCAGTTCGCCCAGGCTCGCTGCTGCCCTCTGAGCGGCCGCGAATCCGCCTTCGATCAACTCGCGCATGACCGCCTCCACCGGCTTGATGTCGTTGATCAGAGCCGAGACCTGACCCATCTGCGTCTGGCGTTTTTCGCCCAAGACTTCCATGGCGAACTCGGGCTTTGAAACGCGTGGCTTCACGCGACCCTCGGCAGACATCGTGGAGGTGTCCGTGGCGGCGAGGATCAGCTTGCGCACGTGTTCCGGGGCGTTCGCCTCGACGGTAGCGAGGAAACGCGTCCCCAACTGCACGCCCTCGGCCCCGAGGGCCATGACAGCCGCCAATCCGGCGCCATCTGCGACAGCGCCTGCGGCGATCAACGGCACGTCCGGGAAGGCGCGCCGAATCGCCGGGATGAGCACCATCATGCTCACTTCGTGCTCCCCCCGGTAGCCGCCCGACTCAGCCGGCTCGGCGATAATCGCGTCCACTCCGGCTTCGATCGCCTTCTGGGCGTGGTAGAGCGTCGGCAGCACGTGCGCCACCCGGCACCCTCCGCCCTTCAGGAACGCCGTCCAGAGCTTGGGGTTGCCCGCCGAAGTGATGACGACCGGCACCTTCTCGTCGAGCATCAGTTGCATCTTTTCGCCGAGCTGCTTCTCCGGCGTCAGCACGATCGGGAAGTTGATTGAGAACGGTTTGTCCGAGAGCTCGCGGAAGCGCCGAATGCGGTTGCGCAGCTCTTCCACGGGCGCCGCCGCGCCAGCCATGCAGCCAAGCCCCCCGGCGTTGGAAACAGCGGCAGCCAGCTCGGGCATGCTCGAAATGGCGCCCATCACCACCGGATAGCGGACCCCAAACAGTTCGCAGACTCGATTCATGGTGCAACCTCCGGCTGCGACTCTAACGGCTAAGCGCGCGCGCTCCAAACGTGAGACTGGCCGAACCCCGCACCCACGCGTACCACGAGCAAGGGTTGGTGCTCTATCATCCGGGCATCGCCGCACGAGCGGCCTACCCACTATGCACACGGGAGAATCCCTATGACTGAAGCATGGATCATCGACGGCGTCCGTTCGCCCCGCGGCGGCGGCAAGCCCGGCGTCGGCAGCATGACGCACATTCACCCCCAGCGAATTCTCGCCCAGGTGCTCAATGCCCTCCAGGAACGTGTTGGATTCGCGCCCGGCGACGTTGAAGACGTGATCATGGGCAACGGTTCCGGCGTGGGCGACCATGCTATGGACATCGCGCGCATGGCCGCGCTCGACGCTGGCTGGCCGGTCACCGTCCCGGGCGTCACCCTGCATCGCTTTTGCGGGTCGGCGCAGCAGGCGGTGAACGTCGGAGCCATGAGCGTTATGTCGGGTCAACAACAACTCGTCGTCACCGGCGGGATCGAATCCATGTCCCGCACGGCGCCGCTGAGCGTTGACGGTTTTACGGCGAACAACGCCCACCTTTACGCCCAGTATCCACTCGTCCCCCAGGGCATTTCGGCCGACCTGATCGCCACCATCGAGGGCTTCACCCGCCCGGACGTCGATGCCCTTGGCGTGCAGAGCCAGGCGCGCGCGGCCGCCGCCATGGACGACCATCGCTTCGACCGCAGTGTGGTGCCGATCTACAACGACGACGGATCGCTGGCGCTGGACCATGATGAGTTCCCGCGGCCCGGCACCACGATGGAGAGCCTCGCCGGCCTCAATCCCTCGTTCGCCAAGATGGGCGTGATGAACCCGCCAAACGACACGCGCACCTTCGACGAGATCTGCAAGGACGTGTACCCGCAGATCAAGCAGGTCGAACATGTGCACCATGCTGGGAACTCGTCGGGCGTGGTGGACGGCGCGAGCGCCCTGCTCCTTGCCAGCCCGGAGTACGCAAAAGCCCATGGCCTGAGGCCTCGCGGGCGCATCCGCATGACCGCCACCGCTGGCGCCGAACCGGTGATCATGCTCACGGCCCCCGCGCCAGCCGCCGAGATCGCACTGAAGAAAGCCGGCATGAGCAAGTCGAACATCGACCTTTTCGAAATCAACGAAGCGTTCGCCGCCGTGGTCCTGAAGTTTCAACGCGAGTTCGAAATCGATGACTCGCGCCTCAACGTCAATGGCGGCGCGATCGCCCTCGGCCACCCGATCGGCGCGACGGGCGGGATGCTCATTGAGACCGCGCTCGACGAACTCGAACGCCGCAACCTCTCGACCGCGCTGATCGCCATGTGTACCGGCGGCGGCATGGGCACCGCAACGATCATCGAGCGCATGTAACACCACACGACCCGGAACCGCTCCGACCGCTCATGCCAGGCCAGGTCCAGCATCACGGAACTGCGGGCATAGCCGCGGCCGAAGTGCCGCAACCAAGGACCGGGCATACCGCGTCGCCCAGTCTAGGCGAGCACGAGCGCGTCTTCGCAGGCACCGCGCAGCGAGAACGGGCCGGCGTGGTCGATGTGCACATCGATCAGCGTGCCGTCGCGCGCGGGCGTTGTCACGTGGACCAGCTTGCCGGTGCGCGTGCGGCCAAACGGCTGGCCGTTTTTCGCGCCCTCCACCAGGATCTGTTGCGTCGTCCCCACGTAGGTGTCATTGATCTGCTGCGAAATCAGCTCTTCGACGGCCTCAATGCGATGCAGACGCTCTGCTTTGACCGCCGCTGGCACGTCATCCTCCATCTTTCGGAAGGCGATGGTGCCCGGGCGCGGAGAGTAGGCCGCCACGTGTACCTTGTCGAAGCGCACCTCTTCGAGCACGGCACAGGTCGCTTCGAAGTCGGCTTCGGTCTCGCCGGGGTAGCCGACAATGATGTCCGTCGTGATGCCGGCATGCGGCATCAATTCGCGTACTTCGGCAATCTTGTCGAGGTACTCGCCGATGCTGTAGCCGCGCCGCATGGAATCGAGCACTGCATCGCTGCCGGCTTGCACGGGCAGGGAGAAGCACTCCATCACTTTCGGCAACTCCGCCACCGCTTCGAGGATGCGGTGCGTCATGTCTCGCGGGTAAGAGGTGAGGAAGCGAATGCGCTGCAGCCGCTCGATGGCGGACAGTTCTCGCATCAGATCGCCGAGATCTGGCTGCTCCTCGAGGTCGTGACCGTACGCTTCGACGGTCTGGCCGAGGAGCGTCACTTCGCGCACGCCGTGGAGGCTCAGGTAGGCGACTTCGCGCACGATCTCGGCCATCGGACGGCTCTTCTCGCGTCCGCGGCGGTAGGGAACGATGCAGTAGGTGCAGAACTTGTTGCAGCCGTGGACGACGGGGACGTACGCCGTCGGCCCCTCGGGGATGGCGTAGGTGGTGGGCCAGAACTCGCCGCCCAGGTCCTCGGCTGGCTCTTCGACGAGCGCCATAATCGGCTCGTACTGTTGGGGCCGCGCGAAAACGTCCACGTGGGGGAACCGCTTGCGCAGGTCGTCCGTTTTCAAGCCTACCATGCAGCCCATGACCGCCACTTTCAGCTCTGGGCGCTCCTGTTTGAGCTCGCGCACGCGGCCAAGCTTCGAATAAGCGCGGTCTTCGGCGTGCTGGCGGACGCTGCAGGTATTGATGACCACCAGGTCGGCCCGCTCCATGCGGTCCGCGGCTTTCATCCCGATACGGTCGAAGCCGGCGGCCAGCTTTTCGCTGTCCGCCTTGTTCATCTGGCAGCCAACGGTCCAGAGGTAGTACTTCATCGTTCGCTTTCAGCTGCCAACGTCACGGCGCGGGCGGAGTGATGCGTGTGGAGCGCATGAGCGGCGCAAAGCCTGGTGGCGGAGGGGGAGGGATTCGAACCCTCGACTGATCTTAACAACCAGTAAGCGCTGAGCAGGCGCCCGCACTCGGCCACTATGCGACCCCTCCGCGCGGACACTCATTGTATGGGCCGACGCGCGTTTAGGTCATCCCGAACCGGAGTGCCACCGCCAGCCCAGTCCTGTAGTCTCAGCGCACATCCCACAACGGAGCAGCGCCATGCGCTACGGAGTCGCCATCCCACAGGCCAATGCCTTCGCCACGCCCGAGTCGATCCGCGCGGTGGCCCATGCCGTCGAAGATCTGGGTTTTGATTCGCTATGGGTGAGCGACCACATCATCGTGCCTGAAGGCTCGGACTACATCCCGGAGTTCATGGATGAACCTCTGGCAACGCTCGCTTTCCTGGCCGCCGAGACGCGCCACATCACGCTCGGCACGAGCGTCCTGATCGTGCCCTACCGGGACCCGGTGTTTACCGCCAAGTTCCTCAGCACGGTTGACTATTTGAGCTCAGGGCGGCTGATTGTGGGCGTGGGGGCCGGTTGGCTCGAGCCGGAGTTCCAGGCGCTCAGCGTGCCGTTCGCCGAACGCGGCCCGCGTACCGACGAGTACCTGCGCGTTTATCGCAACCTCTGGGAGACGGAGACATCGAGCTTCTCCGGGCGCTACACCACGTACGACAAGATGCGGATGTTCCCCAAGTCAGCACCGAACCGCCGCGGCACAATTCCCCTCTGGGTCGGCGGAAACGGCCCGGCGAGCGTCCGTCGCGCCGCCGAATTGGGCGATGGCTGGCACCCGATCAACATTGCGCCGGAGGACATCGGGGAGGCCATCGCTGGCTATCGCGCAGAGTGCGAGCGGTTCGCGCGACCGGCGGGGCCGGTCTGCTTGCGCCACATGCCGGGAGGCCGTCGCGCGCCGGGTGGGCCGCGCCCCCCGCTCACAGGCACAGCCGAGGAGCAGGCCGCGGATGTGCGCGCCTACGCGGAGGGCGGGCTCGATGAGTTGATGCTCTCGCTCGCAGCTCGTACGCAGGCGGACCTGCTGACCGACCTCCGCCGCTTTATGCGCGAGGTGGCGCCGAGGGTCTGAGCGTTGGCTGCTCTGGGTCTACACTTCGAACGTGGCCGCCGCCGTTGTCGTCGTCATTTTCACCGTTCAACAGGAGGGTTTATCTGTCCTCTTGATCGAGCGCGCGGCCGAGCCGTGCCGTGACCAGTGGGCGCTGCCCGGCGGCGTGCTTAGAGACGGCGAGTCGCTCGATGGCGCCGCCTCACGCAAGCTCGCCGACGAGACAGGCGTGTCGGATGTCTTCCTTGAGCAGCTTTATACCTTCGACCGCCTCGGCGATGGCCGCGCTGACGTGGTGGTGACGTACTTCGCGCTCGTTGACGTTGCTCGCGTGCGCCTGCGCGCCGAGCTTGAATGGAGACCAGGGTGGCATCCAGCGCGCAGTCTGCCGGCGTTGGCTTTCGACAATGAGCGGGTACTGAAGTACGCCGAGGAGCGCCTTCGCAACAAGCTGGAGTACACCAACGTTGTCTACAGCCTGCTTCCGGAACGGTTCACGCTCACGCAGATGCAACGGGTGTACGAAGCGATTCTCGGAGAGACGCTCGACAAACGGAACTTTCGGCGACGCGTGGTAAGCCTGGGGATTGTGGGCGAAACCGGACAGACCGTGAAGCAGGGCGCCCACCGTCCGGCGATGCTCTACGAGTTCACCAGCCGCGCGCCCATGACTCTTTGAACTAATCCGGCAGGCTTCGGCCAACCACCACGTACATCGGGTCGCTGCTCGGTCCCGGACTTATGTCGTGGGCCTGGGCTGGCCCGAAGCGCCCGCTGAGCCGGAAGTAGAGCGCGATCAGCTCGGCGTGCTCGCGGTCTCCGAGCGCCCTCCAGATGGCCACGGCTTTCGTGGGGAACAGGCGGTTCGAATAGGCGACCGCGAACGGCGCGCCTGGCTTGAGCACCCGGCCAACTTCCGCAAAGACGGTAACGGGACTCGTCAGGTACTGGATCGAAACGGTCACGATGGCCGCGTCGAAGGCCTGATCTTCAAACGGCAGCACGGGCTGTTTGTTGAGGTCCTGCACCACCCGCTCCGTCAGCCGGGGGTTCTCGTCAAGTTCCGCGGCGTTCATGCCAAGGCCCGTGACGCGTTCGAGCACCAGCGCATCCGGCAGGTGCGAGACCCAACTGGTCATCAGGTCCAAGACGGCGCCGCCGGGTGGGATCAGTTCACCGTAAAACCGGGACGCCGCGGCTATAGCGGCATCATCGATGTGCGTCACCAGTTTCGGCTCGCGGTAGAAGCCAGCGTCGTCAGATTCGTCTTCGCGTTGAAAGTGCTCAGGCGTGAGCGGGTTGTCCGGCTTCGTGCTCACACGCCCGGGGCCTTCGCCGCCGGAGTCTGCGTAAGCACGGATTCGTAGAAGCGGGCGCGGGGATGGCCGACGATGATGCCTTCGGGCATCCCTCCGCCGTGCGCTCGCTTGAAACCCTCGGACTGCGCCCACGCAAGAAAGGCGTCGCGCGATTCCCACGTCGAATGTGATACGTAATCGCCCGCTTCGTCGCCCTTGAGCAGGGCGAAGTGGACGAAGCCCGGAGCGTCGTCGAGGTAGCTCTCGCGCGTCCGCCAAACCTCTTCGAACTCTGCGCCCCTGAGGGGGTCCACCTGAAACTGGTTCATGGCGATAAACATGTGGTTACTCCAGTGCCTCGATTCGAGTCAGCATAAAGCAACGTTCCCCAGGCGAGCAGTTCCGCCACCGCTAGAAGGCCACCACACGCACGTTGTAAATGCCGTCTATGGCCTCGATCTCGGCGATCTGCTCATCCGTAGGCGCTTCGTCAACGCCAACGAGCATCAGCGCTCGGGCGCGGCGCCCACGGCGGCCGACCTGCATCGAGCGGATGTTGATGTCGAACCCACCGAGGAGGGTGCCGATCTTGCCAATCATCCCGGGCCGGTCCTCGTTGTCGCAGGCCAACAGGAACGTCCCAGGATCGGACATCAGGTCCACATCCAGGCCGTTCAGGATGACGATGTGCGGCTGGCCGTGCTCGACGGTGCCCGCCACCGTGACTTCGGATTCGCTGGTCTGCACCCTGACCTGGATGAGATTCAAAAAGACCTCGTGCGATGACTGCAATCGCTCATCGATGTTCCAGCCGCGCGATTGCGCGACAAGGCTGGCGTTCACGATGTTCACGTTCTCTTCGCTGATCGGCTTCATCAGTCCGCGGATCACCGACGCCTTGAGCGGCGTGACGTCGAAGTCGGCGATTTCGCCGAAGTAGTCGATCTGGATGGAGGCCAACTTGCCCGTGACGAGTTGCGTGGCGATGCTTCCGACGGTCTCGGCGACCGCCATGTATGGCCCTACGACTTTCAGCGTTTCCGGAGCGAGCATGGGGGCATTGACGGCGTAGCGCGCGGGCTTTCCCGCGAAAATCTCGACAATTTGCTCGGCGACGTCCAGGGCGACGCGCTCCTGCGCTTCGGCGGTCGAAGCGCCGAGGTGCGGGGTGATGATGATCCGGGGGTCGCCGAGCAATGGATTGTCTCCGGGAGGCTCGGCGGTGAAAACGTCTATTGCGGCGCCAGCGACCTTGCCGCTTTGCACGCCTTCGGCCAGTGCCGCTTCATCGATGATGCCGCCGCGCGCGACGTTCACGAGCCGAACGCCATCCTTCATCTTCGCAATCTGCTCCGCGCCGATCATCCCGTTCGTACTGGCCGTGAGCGGCGGGTGCACGGTGATGAAGTCCGAGAGCATGATCAGCTGTTCGAAATCGACAGACTCCACGCCCATCGCTTTTGCGCGCTCGACGGGCACGAAGGGGTCAGCGGCGAGAACGCGCATCTCCATAGCTACGGCTCTGCGCGCCACTTCCGAGCCAATCTTGCCAAGCCCAATGATGCCAAGCGTCTTGCCGCGAATCTCGGTGCCCACGTAGGTCTTGCGGTCCCACTTCCCGGCGCGCATGGAGGCGTCCGCCTGGGGAAGGTGCCTGGCGAGCGCCATTAGCAACGCCATCGAATGCTCGGCGGCGGCGATCGTGTTGCCCTGGGGCGCATTGACCACTATGACGCCGCGTTCCGTGGCCGCCGGGATGTCGATGTTATCGACGCCGACGCCAGCGCGGCCGATGACCACAAGCTTCGTCGCCGCCTCGATCACCGGGCGCGTCACCTTCGTCTCGCTGCGCACCACCAGTGCGTCATAGGAGCCAATGATCGAAATGAGGGTATCGGCGGGCAGGCCGGTTTTGACATCCACATCGCCAGCGGCGCGCAGCATCTCGATGCCCTCAGCGGCAATCGGGTCGGCAATCAGGATTCGCGGACGAGCAGGATCGGTCATCGGTTGGGTGTTCTCCTTGAGGGTAACGAGTGCAAGTTCGATGGCGGCAGGGATGCGCGCTTTGCCCGATTCCCAGCGGCTGATGGTCCCCTGGTCGACGCCGAGCGCACTGGCGATGCCGGCCTGCGAAAGCCCGAGGTCTGTCCGCACTCTGCTAAATTCAGCGTGATCCAACTCATGCATTTTGCATTACGAAGATGTTTCATGCAATTCGCATGGGCTCGGCCGAACTCCAAACACGAATGCCCGGCCGAGTGACCGGGCATTCTGTTCGCGCGCGGTTCTTACCCCAAACTAGGCTGGTTGCTTTGACTCTTCGAGCAGTTTTTCGACCACATCCAACGCATCGGCGACATCGGTCTGCGAAACGTAGCCAAGATGGCCCACGCGGAAGATCTTGCCTTCCAGCTTGCCCTGCCCGCCGCCGATGACGACGCCAAATTCTTCGCGAGCGCGCTTGCTGATCGCCTTGCCATCCACTCCGTCCGGCCACCACACAGCGGTCACCGTGTTCGAAGCGAACTGCTCGTTCACGGGCACCAGCTTCATGCCGAGCGACTTCACCCGGTCGCGGGTGTACTGCCCTACCGCCTCGTGGCGAGTGAAAATCCCTTCGAGCCCTTCTGCGCGCATCAGTTCGAAGGCTTTGTCCATGGCGTAGTAGATTGAAAGGGCGGGCGTCCAGGGGTTCTGCAACTTCTGCAAGGAGTCACGGGTCTTGGCGGCGTCAAAATAGAAGCGCGGCATCTTCGCCTCGGCGTTGGCCGCCCAAGCGCGCTCGCTCATGTACACGAACGCAAGGCCGGGGGGCACCATCCAACCCTTCTGTGACCCGCTGACGACCACGTCCAGGTCCCAGCGTTCCACGGGGCAGGGAACCGAGCTCATGCTGCTGACAGCGTCGACGATGATCAGCTTGCCGTGCGCCCGCACAACCTTGGCGACCGCTTCGAGCGGGTTCGTCGTGCCCGTGGAAGTCTCATTGTGAGTCACCAGGACGGCTTTGATCGACGGGTCGTCATCGAGCATCGTCCCGATCACGCCTGGGTCGGCCGCTTCGCCCCATTCCAACGCATACGAAACGACTTCCGCACCGTACGTCTTCGCAATGCTCCTCAAGCGGTCGCCAAACGAGCCAATGGAGACGGAGAGCACCTTGTCGCCGGGGCTGAGCGTATTGACGACGGCCACTTCCAGGCCACCCGTGCCGGAGGTGGTGAACGAAAGTACATCGCTCGAGCTGCCGAAAACCCAGTTCAGGCCGTCGGTCACCCGGCGGATAATTTGGGCGAATTCGGGGCCACGGTGGTTCATCATCTGACCGGCGCCAGCCGCGAGTACCTCGTCCGGGCAAGGCGTTGGACCAGGGATGCGTAGATTCAAAGGAGGACTCCAAATGGGGGTCGTTTCATGGTTAACCGTAATCCCAGCGGGGTCAACCGAAGTCAACGATGGCCCTCGTCGGCACACGCGTACCCCACTTCGCACCGCGCAGACCGCCCGAAACGCTAAACTGGCGCATGGATGACGCTCGTCGCAACTTGCCTTCCGTGGAGCGCGTGCTGGGCGATCTGCGCGCCAGTCTGAATGGCGACGCCAGCGTCCAGGCGGCGACTGACGCTGTACGCACGGTGATCGCCGAGGCGCGCGCTGCGGGCGCTCCCGCACCTTCATCCGCGGAGTTAGCCGCCCGCGCCCACGACCTCCTGGCAACGTCCGCCATTCTGTCTCTCCGGCCCGTGATCAACGCAACCGGCGTCATTCTTCAAACGAATCTCGGGCGTGCCCCCCTCAGCGAACGTGCCATCGAAGCGATGAACGCTGTCGCACGAAGCTACAGCAACCTGGAGTACGACCTCGAATCTGGCGGCCGAGGCAGCCGTAACACGCACCTGCGCGATCTCCTCCACCGAACCACCGGCGCCGAGGACGGCATCGTCGTCAACAACAACGCGGCGGCCGTCTTCATGGTGCTGCAGGTTTTCGCCACCGGGCGCGAAGTGATCGTTTCGCGCGGCCAGGCCGTTGAGATTGGAGGGGGCTTCCGCATTCCCGACGTCCTCCGTCAGAGCGGGGCAGTTCTGCGCGAGGTTGGGACGACCAACCGCACGTACGGGCGTGACTACGCCGACGCCTGGGGCGAATCGACGGCCGCCATCCTTCGCGTTCACTCCTCGAACTTCAAAGTCGTGGGCTTCACGGCGGAAGCGCTCCCGGGGGAACTCGCCGAGATCGCTCACCGGAACTCCGGGCTGCTGCTCGATGACCTTGGAAGCGGCTGCCTGCCAGATACCACCCGCTTCGGGATGGCGCACGAACCGACCGTGCGCGAGAGCGTTGCCGGCGGCGCGGACCTGACGATGTTCAGCGGCGACAAACTGCTCGGCGGGCCACAGTGCGGGATCATCGTTGGGCGCGCCGAACTCATCGAACATCTGCGCAGGCACCCCCTGGCCCGAGCCTTGCGGGTGGACAAACTGACGCTCGCCGCGCTCGGAGCAACTCTGCAGGCGTACGCGCACGGGACCGAAACGGTCGAGATCCCCATTTGGCGGATGGTCAGTGCAGACCTCAACGGACTGAAGCGCCGGGCGAAGCGCTGGGCAGCACTGGCCCGCGGCCACGGATCGGTCGTCGCCGCAACATCGATGGTCGGCGGCGGATCGCTTCCCGGGGAAGGCGTACCAACCTGGTGCGCGGCATTCTCGATGGGAGGCGCGGACGCAGCCGCAGCGAGGCTTCGTGCTGGCTCGCCGGCGATCGTCGGTCGGATCGCCGACGGCATGCTCCTCCTAGACCCGCGGACTGTTCGTCCCGCCGAGGACAGACTGATCGAAAAAGCGCTGGTCCGTCTCCTGTCAGGCAACCCCGATCGGGATAGCTAATGCCACAGGTTATCTATCGAATAATTCGATTGACCGAGCCTGGAGCCGCACGTATATTCCAGCGGTAGTTACGGATTTCACAACCGGTCCCGCTCCTTATGTCGCTGGAAATCCCCGAAGTCGTTATCAATCGCCTGCCCGTGTACGCGCGCGCGCTGAGCGAGCTGGCGGCCAAGGGCGAGTCGGTGGTCAGTTCCCAGGCATTGGGCGAACTCCTGGACGTGACGCCGGCACAGATTCGCAAGGATTTGAGCTACTTTGGCCGCTTCGGCAAGCAGGGGCGCGGCTACAACGTGCCCGGCTTGCTCACCAAACTGCGCGAGATCCTCGGGATCGATCGCCAATGGCACGTCTGCCTTGTGGGTGTGGGAAGGCTTGGCCAGGCGATCGCAGAGTACGGCGGCTTCGGCCCTCAGGGCTTCGAAATCCTCGCCGCGTTCGATTCCAACCAGGCTGTGGTGGGGACCACGGTGGGCGGGACGAACGTGCGGCATGCCGACGAACTGGATCCGTTCCTTGCCCGAAACCGCGTGGATATCGGCATCGTCGCAGTGCCCGCGCACGAGGCCCAGCGGGTGGTGGACCGCCTGGTGACGGCCGGCATTCGCGCCATCCTCAACTACGCCCCCATCATGGCGCACGTGCCGCGAGACGTGGTAATCCGCCATATTGATCCCGTCCTGGCGATGCAGAGCATGACCTTCTACATCAAGCAGCGAGAGCCTTCGACGAATTAGTTCTGCGCTTCCGGCTCCGCTGGCCCAGTAACGAACACAACCCGTTCCTAGCTGCGAGCAACCCCGGCTCGATCGGCAAGGACTTCAGCGGCGATGATGACCAGCTCGATCCGACTGACTTCGTCTTGTCGCTGCCAAGGCGGGTGACAACCCGTCCTGCCTGCTCCTACGGGAAGCTGCTCAACAGCCTGCCGCCCGACAGGCGCCGCGCGATGCTGGATGGCGACTGGGAGCGCTTCGGATGCCAGGCGTTCGGCGAGGTCCGCCGCGACCTTCATGTGTGCAAGCCGTTATCCCGGCCGTTTGGTCGCGGTGGACGGTCGCCCACCGCGCTTCGGGAGTGGAGCGAACCCGGCGACAGTCACGTTGACGCCATAAGGTAGCCCCGCCCACTCAGTCGGAAGACGGCTAAATTACGATGTAACCCGTCAAAATGAGCACCACGATGATTACCACCACGAGGATGATTAAAGACTGACTCGACATACCTGCCTCCAAAATCGCTTTGCCGCCCAATCGGTTAACACGAGTTCCGGCCGGGCGCTTGATGAAGAATTGTCATTCGCCCTTCGTTGGGCGGCCGGGCTAATGATTGTCGTCGGCCATCTTCTGCTTAAAATCGTCCAACTGATCCTTGTCGAATGCGACTGTGACTCGACCGACGGCGTCACTCGCCCCACCGACGCAGTCAGTACGTAGCCAGTAATCGCGTTGCATCGCGGCATCTACCTGGAAGTAGTCGTTGCGAAGCGTTTTGACAGTGCCAAGCTTCTCACCATCCATCGTATAGACTTCAGCGCCGGTCGCTATGTTGTTGGGTGCCATACTCATGAGATCACTCCAAAAGGCGTATCGCCAATGCCAGCGTACCGGCCGTGGCATTCCCGTACCGCACCCGGGACGGCCGAGGTTGTGACAGGCACGTTGCAACACCTGGTCCGAGTTTGCCACCGAGCGCGGCAGCTACGCGCAGCTTATGGCGGGTAAGCTCGCTGGGAGCACGCGGTAGAGACCCTGATCTTTCGGGTGCGCCTTCGGTTCGCGGGCAGCCAACCCATCGGACGAACGCGGTTCGATACGTCGTTGCAATCAATTCCTCCCTGACTGCGATCTGGACACCGGCGATGGTTTCCTACGATTTCCTTGTGAATGAACAAGCAGAAGGAAACAGTATGAACAACGAGAGTGACGATATTCGGAAGGACGTCGAGAACCTCAAGATCGCTCAGGCAACGCAGGCGGCTGCGATAGCCGGGGCCCAGACCACGCAGGCCGCAGTGACGGCAGGTGCAGCGGCTACCCAAGCAGCAGCCACCGCGGGCACGCTGGCGACGATGATTGCCGGGTCTGTTGCCCTGGTGGTGGGCGTCTTTTTGGGTGCGACCCTACGACGCGAATGAGCCCGCAAGAGATCGGAGGCCTTTGATTGCTTCGCATAATCTGGCTGTTGATGATGGCGTGGCCGATGATTTCGCGTTGGTTGAAACGTCGCCACGCCTAGGGGTTCGGTGGGGGCGAATACGCGCTTATCCTAACAAGCCTCGGCCCCGGATTGCCTGACTTGGCGGGGACATCCCTCGAAGTCTCCCCCAGCGTGTCGGGAATTGGGAAGGACGCCCCACCGTCCGACTGATGTTGCGCGCGGTTAGAGAGCCTTCCCCAACCTTCGCACGTGAGGGAGCGGGCATCTCGGCCGCCACCGCATTTATCGCCTCGAAGAGCGACTGCGTTGCGTGACGGTTGTTGGTGCGAGCAACCTGTCCACTGCGGCTTAGCGTGATCAATGGGCGCTTTGAGGTACAAAGCCCCGACTGTCACCGGGATAAGAGAAAAGGCTCGATTTTCGTCGAGCCCTCTCCGGTTGCTTCGCCGCCCCTACGTGTATGGGAGGCCCGTTGGCCTCATCTGCGATACAGAAGCACACGGGCACAACCGAGAGACGTGAAGCTTGCAAGAAATTCTAGGCATGATGTCAGTCCGATTGCTTCGTGCCCGGCACGCGTGTCGCACGAGAATTCAGTTTGCCGACCGACTGCCGAAGTTCAGCGAGCGAGGCGGCTACGGCGGCGGCCGTTTCGTGCCGCCCTCCCGCGGCCATTGCCCCGGAGACAGCCCCCAACGCCGACTCGAGCCGGTGTGTAAGCACAAGGTCGCCGAGCGCCGCGAGGCTCCTGAGCACCAACTCTTCCGAACGCGCCTGTTCCCAGGCCGGCAGGCGCGCGAACATCATCGCCACCCCGTCCATCACCTCCGCGAACACGTCGCCCTGCATGGACTCCGAGGCGACGACCGCAATCGACTCGAACGCACTGAAGAGGCCCTCCGGGACGTCGTCGTGGTACACCACCGGCAAGGGCGGGCTGGGGGGCGGTTCATCCGTCGGGATAGACCAGCGCGCGAGGAGGTCGCGCAGGTTCCGAACAACTATGAGCGCGGGCGAGGGGTTCTGTTTCGAGGTCGAACCCGTGGTCCAGGCGATATCGGCGAGTTGCTCGATGCCGAACCCGGGGTCGCTCTGAGTTTCGCGCTTGCGTTGCGGTTCGATCGCGTTGAAGACCGCGTCGTGGAGCAGCTTGGCGTGCTCTTCGTTCGAAGCCGTAATGCGGGCGACCGGGTCTCCCGTGGACATATAGCCCCCCAGCGGCAACAGGTATTCGACCTCGCAGCCCTCGCCTAATTTGGCGGCCAGTTCGCCCACCCGGTCCGCGCCAACGGCGACCAGGTATCCCTCGATCGGCGCGAGTACCTCCCGCCGCGCGACGTTCGCGCTTTCGCCGTAGACGGATGCCCGGCGCGTGATCGCGAGGAGGTGACGCTGATCCTTGCGGGCCGCGAGGACGCGGTCGTGGATGGCGCCGACGATCTCCTCCGGCCGCATCTGGTCGATCGTGGTGTACAGCAGAAACAAGAGCAGGACGAGCGCAACGACGGTGAGGACCAGGGCGAACGCCGCCGCGTAGACCGGGTTTGACTCATTCGAGGCCGTGGCGACCGCGACCAACGAGAAGAGCGCGAGGCCCACGAAGAACCCGAAGCTGACCTGGTTGATTCGGCGCCGCAGGAACTGGTCGATGACCTGATGGGAGAAGGAGTTGGTGGCCTGCTGAACGGCGATCAGGAGGAGGGAGAAGGTGATGGACGTAACGGTGATGATGCTCCCGGCGACGGTCGCGAGCAGCTCCGAAGTGGACGCCGGGTCGCCGAGGAAGTGCTCCTCCATGAAATCGCGGAGTGGGGCCGATGGCCCGGTGGACCGATCTAGGGCATAGGTGGCGACAGCCACGCCGAGGAACGCCACGATGATGGCGACGGGCAGGCCAAGGAACTCGGAGAAGGCCAGGTGAATTTGGCGGCGGGTGCTGCGGCGGCTACGGACGAAGCTCACACCAGTAGCATCGTTCCTGGAAGGCTGAGGGTCACGCAGCCTTGCCGAAAGCGCCCTAGAGTCGAGATTGTTCGGGATTGCGTATTCGCCATCGTAACGAAGTGCAGTTGCCAGGGCTGGAGCGCAGCGGAGGCGCTGGCTGTCCCTGGCGGGGAGACGATGCTTTCGCAAAGGCATGGCCGGAGCGGCGTATCCCATGCCTGCCATTGGTGACGAGATGGCCATGATGGGCACCAAGTGGGCCGAACGGAGCGAAGGGTATTTATAGAGGCATGACCTTCTACCTCCAGCAGCGAGAGCCGGGCGGGCTGTAGGTGGCCGCGGTCGAACGCTTCGAGGAGTTCCTCCCCCGCCCGCAAGCTCATCCAAGAGCACCGCGATCCCGTGCGGGCGACGGCTATGGCAGCCTACATGCGCGGCCAGTTTCCGTTCGCTGGCGTCCCCGCACCGAAGCAGAAGGAACTGGTTCGCGAGGTGCTGGTCGGGACTCCCAAACCGACACAAGCTGAGCTGACGGCCGCCTCGCGCGCGCTGTGGGTTCTAGACGAACGTGAGTACCAGTACGCCGCCATCTCTGTTGTCATTCGGTACCGTCGTGTGTTCGATGGCAGCTTCTTGGCGGTGGTCCCGGAACTGCTGACGACCAAATCGTGGTGGGACACCGTGGACGCGATCGCTTCGCGGGTCGTCGGCCCGCTCGTCGCCCCATCTCCGACGCTTGTCCGCCAAGTGGACGCGTGTCGGAGTCCGAAAACCTCTGGCTGCGGCGGACGGCGATTCTCCATCAACTGACCTACAAGGCGAACACGGACACAGGCCGCCTTTTCGGTTACTGCCTCGCGCTGAGCGGCGACCGCGACTTCTTCATCGGCAAAGCGATCGGCTGGGCATTGCGAGAGTACTCGAAGACCGACGCCGGGGCGGTAATCACTTTCGCGGAAGCGAACGAGGCCAGCCTCTCGCCGCTCTCCAAACGCGAGGCGTCGCTGTGGCTGAACGGCGGGCGAAAGAAGGCCAGCGCTTGGCCGGCAACCGCGCCGCCCTAGCGTTCTGGCTGCGGGAAGAGACCGACGAGGTTCTCCTCTTCTGTTGGCAGGCTGCGCTTGATGACGTCCAGGTGGTCCAACGCAATGCCCGCGCCGATGGCCACGCATTCCAGCGGGTTATCGGCCACGTAGCAAGGGACGCCCGTTTCTTGTGTGAGTAGTTCATCCATATGGCGCAGAAGAGCGCCGCCGCCAGTGAGCACGATGCCCCGGTCGATGACGTCGGCAGCAAGTTCGGGGGGCGTCTTTTCCAGCACCGCGCGAACCGTCTGGACGATTGTGCCAAGGCAATCCTGGATCGACTGCGCCACTTCGATGCTCGTCAGGGTGATGGTCTTCGGGAGCCCGCTTAGTTGGTCGCGGCCGCGCACCTGGGTGCCAAGCCCCTCATCCAATGGCAGGGCGCTGCCGACCGCGATCTTGATCTCTTCAGCCGTCCGCTCGCCGATGATCAGGTTGTGGCGGCGCCGAACGTAGGCCATCACGGCCTCGTCGATGCGGTCGCCTGCCATGCGCACCGATTCGCTGACAACAATGCCGTAAAGCGAGATGACAGCCGCCTCGGTGCGCCCTCCACCGATGTTGACGACCATGTTTCCGCGCGCCGTGCCAATCGGGATGCGCGCGCCGATAGCGGCGGCCAGCGGCTCGGGCACGAGGTGCGCGGGCTTGCGCCCACCAGCCTGCTCGGAGGCGTCTCGAACGGCGCGCTGCTCCACGCTGGTGACGCCCGCGGGAACTGTGACCATCACTTCGGGACGAATCAGGTTGAAGCGCCCGGTAATCAGTCCGATGAAGTAGCGCAGCATCGCCTCGGTGGTCAGGTAGTCGGCGATAACGCCGTCGCGCATCGGCCGGATGACGCTGATTGAGCCCGGGGTACGGCCCTGCATGGCGCGCGCTTCGTTGCCAACGGCGACAATTGCGTTATCGCGGTTATGTCGTGCAACGACCGACGGTTCGTTGACCACGATGCCCTGCCCTTTGACGTAGACAAGGATATTCGCGGTGCCGAGATCGATTCCCGCCTTCTTCGACGAGAGAAATTCCATAGCCATCAGGTGCGCTCCACATCCACGCCAAGCGCCCGCAGCTTTTCGTCCAAACGTTCGTAGCCACGCTGCAGGTGCGAAATCTCCTCAATCACCGTGCGCCCACGGGCAACCAGGGCTGCGAGAAGGACGGCAGCGCCAGCTCGGACATCCAGGGCGCGGACCGTTGCGCCGCTTAGCGGGGTTGGCCCACTGACGATGGCGGAAGACCCGGTGCTAACGATTTCGGCGCCCATCCGCCGCAGTTCGCCCACGTACAACATGCGGTTGTCGAAGACGCGCTCGTGGATGATCGAAACCCCGTGAGCCTGTGTCAGCAGGGCCGCCATCGGGGCGTGCAGGTCCGTCGCCAGCCCGGGATAAGGCAGCGCCTGGAAGCTCACGGCGCGTAATTCGCCCGCGCGCGCCACGCGGAGTGTGCCCTCGTTCACGTCGACGGTAGCGCCAGCCATTCGCAGTTTGGCGAAGAGGGCGTCCATCACGTTTAACGGCGCGTCTTCTATTTCAACGTTTCCGCCGGTCATGGCCGCCGCTATCGCGTACGTCCCCGCTTCGATGCGGTCGGGCATGATGCGAAAGTTCGTCCCGTGAAGGTTGTCCACGCCCTCCACTTCCAGCATCTGGCTGCCGATGCCGTGGATGCGTGCTCCCATCTCGTTCAGCAGAAGGCCCAGCCCCTGCACTTCAGGCTCGGTCGCGGCGTTGATAATGGTTGTCCGCCCGCGGGCGAGCGTCGCCGCCATCATTACGTTCTGGGTGCCCGAAACCGAAGGGTAATCCATGAAGATTCGGGCCCCGCGGAGGCTGCCGCCACCGTCCGGCGCGCGGGCAACGAACCGCTCGCCATCGCGGCTCACGGTGGCGCCCATGGCCTCAAATCCGCCCAGGTGTACGTCGATCGGGCGCTGGCCGATGACATCTCCGCCTGGCGGCGCGGAGGCCGCAATGCCGTGGCGAGCGACCAACGGACCCATGATCTGGAAGGAGGCGCGATTTTCGCTCATTAGCTCGCTTGGCGCTTCGAAAACCCGCACGTTGGCCGCGTTGAGGCGCATCCGTGCGCCGGGCAACCGCTCGACGACCACGCCGAGGCTCACAAGCAACTCGCTGAGGCTGTCGACGTCGGAAATGTCGGGCACGTTGGCGAGGACGACGTCCTCATCGGTGAGAAGTGCGGCGCACATAGCGGCCAGCACATGGTTCTTCGCGCCCGAAATCCGCACCACGCCGTTGAGAACGGCGCCTCCCTGGACGATGTATCTCGGCGCACGCGAGCGGTTACTCATTGTTCAAATTCAAGGATACGGTCTGGGGTGGGTTCGGGCTATGTGAGCTCGTGATGCGCGAATCGCCTGCAACGCAAAACGCCCCGCAGGAGCGGGGCGTTCTCAATGGTTCGAAGCGGGACTATGGCCGAGGCCGGCCGGAGGCGCCACCGCGCCGCCGCTGGGCGACTCGCAGCCTCAGCAGCGACCGCTGAAGCGCCGCCTGGGCGCGCGCCATGTCCACGTCCCGGACGTTCTGCTCGCGGCCGCGACGGATGCGCTCTTCGGCGCGAGCGCGGGCCGCTTCGGCGCGACCGAGGTCGATCTCCTCCACCGCTTCGGCCTGGTCCGCGAGAATCGTCACGCGGTCCTTGCGGACCTCCATGAAGCCGCCGCTGATCGCGAACGATTCCTCGGAGGCACCGCGCTTGAAGATCAGCTCTCCGTAATCGAGCGTGGTCATCAACGCCGCGTGATGCGGGAGGATGGCCAGTTGGCCCTCGCTCCCGGGAACCACAAGGACGTCTACGCCCTGCTCAACACGCACCACGCGTTCAGCGGTCACGACTTCGACCGTCAACGGCATCGGCTTAAACCTCAGCCAGCTGGCGGCCGCGGTCGACTGCCATATCGATGTTGCCGACCATGTAGAACGCCTGCTCCGGGAGTCCGTCGTGCTTGCCCTCGAGAATCTCCTGGAACCCACGCACCGTCTCTTTGATGGCCACGTACTGGCCGCCCACGCCGGTGAACTGCTCGGCCACGAACATTGGCTGGGTGAGGAAGCGCTGGATCTTGCGCGCCCGGGCGACGGTCAGCTTGTCGTCGTCAGAAAGCTCATCGATGCCAAGGATGGCGATGATGTCTTGGAGGTCGCGATAGCGCTGCAGCACGCCCTGGACGCCGCGGGCAACGTCGTAGTGCTCCTGGCCGACGATGCGCGGCTCGAGGGCGCGGGAGAACGAAGTCAGCGGGTCCATGGCAGGGAACAGCGCCTGCTCGGCGAGCGACCGTTCAAGCGCCACCACCGAGTCGAGGTGGCCGAAGGTGGTCGCTACACCCGGGTCGGTGTAGTCGTCGGCGGGCACGTAGATCGCCTGGAAGGAAGTAATCGAGCCCTTCTTCGTGGACGTGATGCGCTCTTCCAGGTCGCCCATTTCGGTAGCCAGTGTCGGCTGGTAGCCATCGGCGGACGGCATGCGCCCGAGGAGCGCCGACACTTCCATGCCGGCAAGCGTGTAGCGATAGATGTTGTCCACGAAGAACAGCACGTCTCGGCCCTCTTCGTCCCGGAAGTATTCGGCCATGGTCAGGCCCGAGAGGGCGACGCGAAGGCGCACGCCGGGAGGCTCGTTCATCTGACCGAAGACCATTGCCATCTTCGGCAGGACGCCGGAATCGCGCATTTCGTGCCAGAGGTCGTTGCCCTCGCGGGAGCGCTCACCGACGCCAGCAAAGACGGAGTAGCCGCCGTGCTCGCGCGCGATGTTCGAGATCAGTTCTTGAATAACGACCGTCTTGCCGACGCCCGCGCCACCG
>JBBQGT010000044.1:0-22974 GCA_038323265.1 Tepidiformales bacterium | reverse complement strand
TAATCATGACCGAGGCCTATTGCGAACAGATCCTGGTGCACGGTTACTTCCACGCGGACCCGCATCCTGGGAACCTGTTCGTGCTGCCAGGTCCGGTGGTCGTGTTCCTCGATTTCGGCCTCTCAAAGGAACTGCCGGAAGGCTTTCGGCTGAACTACGCGCGGCTTGTGACGGCGCTCATCTCGCAGGACGAAGCGCAGATGGTGCTCGCCTTCCGCGCGCTTGGCTTCAAGACAAAGAGTGATGATCCGCAGTCGCTGGTGGCGCTGGGCAAGTCGTTCTTCGAATCCTCGGGACCCGATTCGAAGCCCTACGTTGACGCCGAGGTGATGCCTGAGGTGAACGAAAGGCTGTCGAAAGTGCTGACGGCCAACCCGGTCACCGAGATCCCCGGCGACATCCTGCTGATTTTCCGGGTGATTGGGCTGATGAGTGGGCTACAGAAGCGGTTGGACAGCCACGTCAACATGGTCGATGCGATTCAGCCGTACGCCGAAGAGCAGGCGGCGAAGCTTCAGACGCTGAAATCGGGCGAGGCGGCGGCGGGCTAGAAGAGCGCGCTGATCTGATCCCAACTGAGGTAGGCGAGCATCGCCCCTTGGCCAGAAACGATCAGCACGAGCGCGCCGATCAGGATGCGCTCCTTCATCAGCTTACGGCGCAGAGCGGCCTCTTCCGCTTTCTGTGACGCGGCTATTTCGCGGCTGAAAAACACACGGTCGTATTCGCGGCGCAATTCCGGCTTGGAGAGCACCGCATAGGCCTCGTTGACGCGGACGAGCGCCAGTTTCGAGCCCTCGTCTACGGCAATTTGCTTGGCGAGATCATCCGAGATGCGCGCGTAGGCATTCTCGACGCCCATCAGGTCTGCACGGGGCGGCAAGTTCAAAATGCCGTAATAGTCAATCAGTTCGCCCTCGGCCACGGAACACCTCTTCCTAGTAGATCGGCGGTCGGAGGCGGATCCTGAGGGCGTAGGTCCTAACTCTGGGCGGAAAGTCCGCAAATGTAATAGCGGACCTGCGTCAGCGGGGCTTCGCGGTCGATGTCGGCGCCGCCAAAGACGTGCGCGAGAATGAACATATTCAAGATGCCGGTGATCGCCGTCGCGCAGGTGGCCACTCCATCGCGGCGGAAGACGCCCATGTCCATGCCGTAGGAGACGATTTCGTCCAGGGGCTGGCGGACGCGCTCGCCGAGCGTCTGGGAAAATGTGGCCATCGGCACGCCTCCGAGGCCGAAGACCTCGCGAAGGACAAGGGCGATGATCTCCTCCTGAGCAAGGAAGTGCTCGAGGTAGCTCTCGCAGTAGGCGATGACCTGTTCCTGCGGGGCCGCCTCGCCGGGCAGATGGGAGCGAATCGCGTCGGCCATCTCTTCGAGGATGGAGCGCACGATGTTCCCGTAGAGGCCCTCCTTCGAGCCGAAGTAGTAGTAAATCATCGGCTTTGTGGTCTGGGCGTCCAGTGAGATCTCGCGCAGCGAGGTAGCAGCGAAGCCCTTCTGGGAGAAGTGCCGGAGGGCGCTCGCGAAGATGCGCTCGCGGACCTCTGCCTCACGCATGGGAGGGTTCTGAGGTGAACTCATCAAGACTCCAAGGATTGACGACGAAACGGAGGCGTTGAATACCTGCATTTCCAGTATAAACGCGCCTTTTCTAGCGATCATTGCGTTGCCATGAGGGGCTTCATGCAGTACCTTCAATGCAACCTTTAATGCGGTCCCGAGAGGCTGCGAAGGGAGGAGGACCGGCATGCCCGGCCACTACTCGCACACGTCACGCCGCGCCTGCCCAGTTTACCGGGGGAGGCGTTTTTCATGAGCGCGACTCCGTACCTTGGGCCTGATGAACTGAACCGGACGCTGCGCCGCCTGGGCCACGAGATCATCGAAAACAACCACGGCACTGACCGCCTGATCCTCGTTGGGCTGCTCTCGCGCGGGTATCCCCTGGCGGTCCGGCTCGCGCGGGCGATCGAAGAGTTTGAGTCCGTACTGGTACCAGTTGGCAGCCTGGATATCGGCCTCTACCGGGACGACCTGGCGCGCCGAGGCCCGGCGCCGCGCATTCGGCCGAGCGACATCCCGGCGGATATCGACGGGAGCACGATTGTGCTGGTAGACGACGTACTTTTCACCGGCCGCAGCATCCGTGCGGCGATGGACGCACTGCTGGACTTTGGACGGCCGGCCTGCGTGCGGCTGGCGGTGCTGATTGACCGCGGACACCGAGAGCTCCCTATCCGGCCCGATTTCGTCGGCAAGAACATCCCCACAGCGCTCATCCAATCGGTTCAAGTGCGGCTCAAGGAGATCGACGGAGAAGACGGCGTGTACGTGTTTGGCGAGGAGGCGTCCAGTGCTTGAGACCCGCCCCGCCCCAGCCGAAGTGCCGGAGGCTGTGACCGTGTGGACGGCGAAAGACCTGCTCGATACCGACACCCTCTCGGTAGCCGAAATTGAGCTGATCATGGAAACCGCCGAGGCGATGAGCGAGATCCGCCAGCGGCCGGTTGCCAGGGTGGCCACCCTGCGCGGGGCCACGATTGTCACCCTCTTTTACGAGCAGAGCACAAGAACGCGAGCGAGCTTTGAAGTGGCCGCCAAGGCGCTCGGCGCGGACGTCGTGAACCTCACAGCCTCTGGCAGCTCGGTGGAGAAGGGCGAATCGCTGATCGACACGGTGCGCACCCTGGAGGCGATAGGGGCAGACGTTGTGGTCATGCGGCACGGCAAATCCGGGGCGCCGTACCTTGCCGCCCGCAACACCAAGGCAAGCGTAATCAACGGCGGCGACGGCACACACGCACACCCCACGCAGGCGCTTTTGGACCTCTTCACTATGCGGCGACACGTCGGCCCACTCGCTGGAAAGCGCGTCGTCATCGTGGGCGATGTGTTGCACAGCCGGGTGGCGCGCTCAAACGTCTGGTCGCTGATGGCCGCTGGCGCGCAGGTTGTGCTCTGCGGCCCGGCAACGCTGGTGCCACGCACGCTGGAAGGCCAGAGCGAATCCGGCAGTTGCGAAGTGACGACGAACTTCGACGCCGCGCTTGGCGGTGCAGACGTGGTGATGACGCTGCGGATGCAGAAGGAGCGTCAGGACGGCGGGCTTATCCCCTCGCTGCGGGAGTACACCAACGGCTACCAGCTGAATGCACGGCGACTGGCATTGGCACGGCCCGGCGCTCTGGTGATGCACCCCGGCCCGATGAACGAAGGCGTCGAAATCGCCCCGGAGATCGCCCACGGCGTGGCGTCGGTGATCGAGGAGCAGGTCTCGAACGGCGTGGCCGTGCGCATGGCGGTGCTTTACCTGATGACGACCGCGAGGCGGCCATGAGCGAACCGATTCTGATTCGCGGTGGGCGCGTGATTGACCCGGCATCGGGCCGTGACGAACTCGCAGACCTGCTAGTGCGCGACGGAGTGGTCGCTGAAATCGGGAGCGTCTTAAGCTCTGACGGCGCGCGGGTGGTGGACGCGAGAGACTGGATCGTCTCGCCCGGATTCGTGGATCTGCACACGCACCTCCGAGAGCCGGGATTCGAACAGAAGGGCACGATTGCGACGGAGACGGCCGCGGCGCTGCGCGGGGGGTTCACCACCATCTGTGCAATGCCGAACACCGAGCCGGCGCCCGATTCGGCGTCAATCGTCGAAGCGCTCCTCGAGCGGATTGCTCGCGATGCGAAGGTGCGCGTGTTGCCGATCGGTTGCGTTACGCGCGGCCGCAACAGCAGGCAGCTGGCGGAGCTTTCGGAACTCGCCGCCGCCGGTTGCATCGCCTTCAGCGACGACGGTAGCCCGGTGGCCGATGGTTGGCTGATGCGGCACGCGTTGGAACTAGCGGGCGCGCTCGGTTTACCGCTCTCGGAGCACTGTGACGACCCGTCGCTCAATCACGGCGGTGTGATGAACGAAGGCGCCGTGAGCGAACGACTGGGCCTTTCCGGACAGCCCGCTTCCGCCGAGGTCAGCGCGATTTCACGGAACATCGCTCTTTGCGAAACGACCGGGGCGCGGCTGCACGTTGCCCACGTCACCACGGCCCGTGGCCTTGAACTCGTCGCTGACGCGAAACGGCGCGGGCTGCCAATCACCTGCGAAGCGACGCCAAGCCATCTGTTCCTCACCGAGGATGCGGTGTTCGGCCAAGGGAGGACGCCGGCCTACGACACGAACGCGAAGATCAACCCGCCGCTGCGCACAGAAGCCGACCGCCAGGCCCTGCTCCGCGGTGTGAACGAGGGGCTCATCGACGCCATCGCCACCGACCACGCGCCCCACGCGATTGAAGACAAGCTTTGCGAGTTCGATGACGCGGCATTCGGCATCAGCTGTTTCGAAACGGCGTTGGGCACGCTCTTGACCTCCGTTGCGCGCGGCGAACTGACGCTTCCAGCCATGTTGCGCGCGCTGACCATCGACCCGGTACGAGCTTTTCGAATTGACGCCCGGCAACCGGGGGCAGGAACGCTGACGCCGGGTGTCTCCACGGACATCACGGTCTTCGACCCGGCCGGACGTTGGACGGTGGACCCCTTGCAGTTCGCCTCAAAAGGCAGGAACACCCCGCTTGGCGGCGTCGAACTCCAGGGGCGGGTGCGCGCGGTGATCGTGCGCGGCGAGCTCGCGTTGCACGAGGAGGCTGCCCATGTCTGAGGCTCGCCTCGTCCTGGCAGACGGCAGCGTATTCGAAGGGTCGTCGATCGGCGCGCCCGGCCATGCGGACGGCGAGGTGGTCTTCAACACATCGATGACCGGCTACCAGGAGATGCTGACGGATCCTTCGTATGCGGGGCAACTGCTGACGCTGACCTATCCAATCATCGGCAACTACGGGATCGATGCGGCGGTCGATGAATCGTCGCGGATCCAGCCCACTGGGCTGATCGTGCGGGAAGCTGCCGTGAGCCCGAGTCACCTGCTCTCAACGGGGACGGTTTCGTCTTACCTGAGGGAACGGGGCGTGGTGGGGATCGAAGGCGTGGATACGCGCGCGATTACTCGCCGCATCCGCCAGCACGGCGTTATGCCGGGGACGGTCACCACGCACGAAACCGCCGCTGAGGCGCTTGAACGGCTGCGTTCCTTGCCTGACTACGACAACGTGAACTGGGTCTCTACGGTGACTACTGGCAAGGCGTACGACTGGGATAGGCCTGTGGGAAAGTACCGTGTGGCGCTGCTGGATGGCGGAGTGAAACGCAACATCATGCGGTCGTTGGCCACTCGCGGCTGTTCAGTGCGCATCTTTCCGGCCGCCACCACCGCTGATGACCTGCTTGCCATGCGGCCGGACGGCATCGTGATTTCCCCCGGGCCCGGCGACCCGCGGTTGCTGGAGGGCATGGTTGACGAAACCAAGCGGCTGATCGGCAAGGCGCCTCTGCTCGGCATCTGCCTCGGCCACCAGGTTGCCGCGCGAGCGTTGGGAGCGGGCACCTACAAACTGCCGTTTGGACATCGCGGCGGTAACCACCCTGTGAAGGACGTGCTGACCGGAAGGGTCACGGTCACGGCGCAGAACCACGGCTACGCCGTGGATGCCGACGGACTCAGTGCGTCGGCGTTCGTCAGCCATATCAACCTGAACGACCAAACCGTTGAGGGTGTGGCGCTGCGCAACGAGCCACTGCTCACGATTCAGTATCATTCGGAAGCCTGCCCGGGGCCGCTCGACAACGCCGCGATTTTTGATCGCTTCGTTGCGATGATGGTCACGGTAGGTGGAGGTGTTTCATGACCAGGGCAACCGAGATCCGGAAGGCTACCGACGACGACGCGGCTGGCGTCGCCGCGATTGTGCGCGGCATCGGCAGCGAGAACGTGGGGCTCACGGGCGAATTCACGACCGAGCGTGCGCGCGGCTGGATTCGCAGGCTGGGCGACGAAGGCTGCCTGTTCATCGCGGTGGACGGGAGCATCCCCGTGGGCTTCGGGGCACTAGACTTCGATACGGCGGAGCCAGAGGCCGGGCTGCTTGGCGTGTGGGTGCTGCCGGACTACCGGCGGCACGGGCTGGCGACAGACCTCGCGGACGCGATCCTGGAGTTCGCTCGCGACCACGGCTACAAACGCATCCGCGGACGGTTGCCGGATGGCAACGAGCCAGCGCTCAGCTTCCTCTCATCGATTGGGGCGATGGTGCCTCTCCGCAACCCGGAAATGACCTTCGACCTGCCGCTTTAGGAGCTCACCAGCAGATTGGACGATTCGAGATGAGCAGCACTGCCCGCGGGAGAATTGTGCGCCGGAACAACGCGCCGATACGGCCGCGCAAGCCGGCGACCAGCGTGCCCGACCTGATCTTCACACTTGCGTTTGCTGGCTGGACTATGGCTATCGTGTTCGTCATCGCATCGTTCGGAAACAACGATGTGACGGAGGGCGACGCAGGCAAGATTCTCGCGCGGCTCTTCGCCGGGGCGCTAGCGCTAACCTCGGCGTTTGGATTCGCGCTGGGGCTGCTGCTGCTGCGAGGCGAACGCCGCAATCGCGACCACTACGTCGTGCCAGCGCTCCTCGGGGTGACGATCGGGCTGCTTGAGGCGCTCCTTTTTCTCTGGCCGGCGGCGGCGTTGCTGTTTGCGCCCTTTCTGCTGTTGGTCTTTGCCTTTCGGGGCGTGCGCCGGGCCATTTCACGTTCATTCAACAACCGCCGCGGCGCGACAAGGTAGACCCATGACGACGAACAACACACCGCTAGCCGCGCCCCGCGCGAGCAGCATCTCTCTCCACGAAGTTCACGGGAGCACCTGTTGAAGCCTTCAAGCGTCCTGATCATCGGTTCTGGCCCGATCGTTATCGGCCAGGCAGCCGAATTCGACTACGCCGGTACGCAGGCCTGCAAAGCCATGCGCGAAGAGGGCGTGCGCAGCATCCTCGTCAACTCAAACCCGGCAACGATCATGACGGATTTGGACGTGGCGGACGCCGTCTACATCGAGCCGCTGACGGTTGGCGTGTTGGAACGGATCATCGCTCGAGAACGGCCCGAGGGGCTGTTGCCGACGCTCGGCGGGCAGACCGGGTTGAACCTGGCCGTCGAGCTGGCGAACGCGGGCATCCTTGAAAAGTACAACGTGAGGTTACTGGGGACTTCGCTGGAGACGATTCGCCGGGCGGAAGACCGTGAGCTTTTCCGCGACATGCTGGTCAAATTGGGCGAGCCCGTGCTGGAGAGCGAAGTCTGCACAACGATCGAACAGTGCCTCGCCGCGGCCGAGCAGATTGGGCTGCCGGTGGTGATTCGACCCGCGTACACGCTGGGCGGCACGGGTGGGGGCATGGCTTTCACGATGGAGCAACTGCGCACCGTGGCCACAGGCGGCCTCGCCGCCAGCCCCATTACCCAGGTGCTTATCGAGAAGAATCTGCTCGGCTGGAAGGAAGTCGAGTACGAAGTCATGCGCGACGGCGCAGGCAACTGCATCACCATCTGCAATATGGAGAACCTGGACCCGATGGGCGTCCATACGGGCGACTCCATCGTGGTAGCCCCCAGCCAGACGCTGAGCGACAAGGACTATCAGATGCTGCGTTCGGCGAGCCTGCGGATCATCGCCGAGCTTGGGATCGAAGGCGGCTGCAACGTGCAGTTCTCGCTGGCCCCACGCAAAGACGTGCGCGACTGGGACGGCGACCCAACGAAGGGATTGCCCTACCACGTAATTGAAGTGAACCCGAGAGTCTCACGCTCGTCCGCGCTCGCTTCCAAGGCGACCGGGTATCCGATCGCGCGCGTGGCGGCGAAGATCGCGTGCGGCAAGACGCTGGACGAGATCCCGAACGCCGTCACACAGCGCACGACCGCCGCCTTCGAACCAGCGTTGGACTACTGCGTCGTCAAAATCCCGCGCTGGCCGTTCGACAAGTTCGCGCTGGGCGACCGCCAACTGGGCACGCAGATGAAGGCGACGGGCGAGGTGCTGGCGATCGACCGGTCGTTCGAGGCTGCGCTGAACAAAGCCGTTCGATCGCTGGAAGTGGGCGGCCGGAGTTTGCTCTGGGAGCGGCCCGAGTGGCGCAACGGCGGCGAGTTCCCGTTGCACGCCACAGACGAGCGTCTGTGGGCATTGATGGCCGCCTTGCGGCGCGGCGTGCAGACCATGGATCTCTCCCGGCAGACGAGCATCGACCCCTGGTTCATCGAGCGGCTTGGCAACCTGGTGACGATGGAGAAGCGGCTGCTCAACGAGCCACTAAACGCTGGCCTTTTGCGCGCAGCGAAGCGCCTCGGGTTCTCGGACGAAATGGTGGGCCAATTGGCCGACCGTCTGCCTGAACAGATCCGCACGTTACGGCACGAGTGGGGCATTCGACCGGTCTACAAGATGGTCGATACCTGCGCGGCCGAATTCGACGCCGTCACGCCGTACTTCTACAGCACTTACGAAACAGAAAACGAGTCGATCCCCGAGCCGGGCGCGGCGGCGGTGGTGATTGGCAGCGGACCGATTCGCATTGGCCAGGGGATCGAATTCGACTACGCCAGCGTGCATGCCGCATGGGCCTTGCAGAACGCTGGCCTGCGCTCTGTGATGGTCAATTCGAACCCCGAAACCGTGTCCACGGACTTCGATACGAGCGATCGGCTCTACTTCGAACCGCTAGACGAGGAGTCCGTGCGAGACATCATCGAGAACGAACAGGGGAACGAGTCAGAGCCGCCGGCGAGCATCGTGCAGTTCGGCGGGCAGACAGCAATCAACCTGGCGGAGCCGCTGCGGCGGGCGGGTCTGCCGATCATCGGTTCCAGCGCGGAGACGATCGACACGGCCGAGGATCGGCGGCTGTTCGAGCGCTTCCTGCAGGACCTGGGCATCCCGCAGCCCCCCGGAGCGGCGATCCTCACGATCGAAGACGCGATGAAGACCGCGCAGACGATTGGCTATCCCGTGCTCGTGCGCCCTTCGTACGTCCTCGGCGGCCGGGCGATGGAGATCGTTCAGAATGCTACAGAACTTGTGATGTACGTGGCGGCGGCGGCCGAGGTGGCGCAGGGCAAGCCGATCCTGATCGACAAGTTCCTCGTGGGACGGGAGGTCGAAGTCGATGCGATCTGCGATGGCGAAACGGTGCTGATCCCGGGGATCATGGAACACATTGAGGCCGCCGGGGTGCATTCGGGGGATTCGATGGCGGTCTACCCGCCGATCAACCTCGACGCCGAGGAGCGCGAGACGATCTGCGACTACACGCGACGCATCGTGCTTGGCCTTGGGGCCATAGGCACCACGAACATCCAATACGTTGTGCTCAACCGCAAGGAAGGCGAGGGCGCGCGCGTCTTCGTTCTTGAGGTGAACCCGCGCGCCAGCCGGACCGTGCCGTTCCTTTCGAAGGTGACCGGCGTGCCGATCGTGAAGCTCGCCGTGGGGGCGATGCTCGGCAAGAAGATCAAAGACCAGGGCTACCCGGACGGACTGTGGCCGGAGCGCAACCTGGTGGCAATCAAGGCTCCGGTGTTTTCGATGTCGAAACTGGCGGGCGTGGATACGCACCTTGGTCCGGAGATGAAGAGCACGGGCGAGGTGATGGGCATCGACCGCACATTTGCCGGGGCGTTGGCCAAGGCTCTGCTGGCTTCGGATATGGCGCTTAGGCCGGGAGCCAGCATTCTTCTCAGCGTCAGCGACCGGACGAAGGCCGACGCTCTCCCGCTGGTCAAACAACTAGCGGCGGCCGGGCACAAGCTCTATGCCACCGAGGGCACGACGCGGATGATCGAGGCGCTCGGCATCCCAGTCACAACGGTCACGAAAGTGCTCACGGGAGAGCACCCGAACGTGGTGGATGTCATCGTCGATGGGACGGTGCAGGGAGTGATCAACACACCTGAAGGGCGGATGACCGGGTCGCTGCGGGATGGATTCCACATCAGGCGCGCGGCGGCGGAGAAGCGCATCCCCTGTTTCACTTCGATCGATACGGCTCGCGCGGCGATTGAGGCGTTGACCAACGCTGCTGACTACGAAGTGGCGACTCTTGCCGAGTACGTGAAAGGGTGATCATCGAAACGGCCACGGTGCTTTCGACGGAACGGGCGTGGGATGGCGCGTTCATCACCTGGTTCCAGGCACCGGAGCTCTCAGCGCATGTTGAGCCTGGACAGTTCGTGATGGTGCATTGCGCCGCGGAAGGCGCCGACCCGATGTTCGCGCGCGCGTTCAGTTACTACCGGCTGGATGCGGACCGTTTCGCGCTGCTGTACAACGTCATCGGCAAGGGCACGGGTTGGCTGGCCGAGCGGCAACGCGGCGACCAGGTGCGGATGTACGGCCCGCTGGGCAACGGTTTTCGCCTGCCGGATTTGCCTTCGAACTTGCTGCTTATCGGGGGAGGCGTGGGCGTTGCGCCGCTGGTTGATACCGCCGTGCGAGCTGTGGCCGCTGGCCACCAGGTGGTGGCGATGATGGGCGCGCGGAGCGAGTCGCACCTTTTGGCAGCCAGCGAATGGCCGAAGGAGGTGGAGTACGTGGTGATCACGGAAGACGGCAGCGCAGGGCCGAAGGGATTCGTCACACAGCACCTCGACAAGTACCAGGAGTGGGCGAACCGGATCTACGCCTGCGGGCCAAACGCTATGTTTTCGAGTCTCGCCGACGTCCTGCGGAACAACGGCCGACGGCAATCGCCCGAGATCTTGATGGAAGAGAACATGCCGTGCGGCTGGGGCATGTGCTACGGCTGCGCGATCTTCACCAAGCACCACGGGGTGAAACTCTGCTGCAAAGATGGCCCGCGCTTCAACCTGTTTGAGGTGTTCTAAGGGCAGCGGCTTACTTGGCCGCGGCCTTCAACGCGTCTCGCAGCATCTCGAGGGTCTTCTGGCTGATCGCCGCCATCACCTGTGCGCGAGTCCCCGGCAGCACGAACTCTTCGGCCTTCGTACCCCCCGGCGAGGAGACGCCAATGGCGACCGAGCCAACTGGCTTCGCCGATCTCCGGCTGCCCTGAGGGCCGGCAATCCCGCTCTCCGCAACGGCCCACGCCGCGCCGGTGGATTTGCGCATTGCATCCGCCGTCGCTGACACCCACTGCCAGCTGACACCGCCATGCTCGCGAGCGATCTCTCGGTCGAGGTCCAGCGTCTCCCATTTGGTCGGGCTGGAGTAAGGCACGAGGCCGCTTTCGAACCAGCGCGAAGCGCCAGCAACGCTCAGCATGCGCGCAGAGATGAGCCCGCCGGCGGTCGTCTCCGAGACCGCGACCTTCTCGCCGCGGGCCATCAGCAGTTCGCCGATCTCTGCGGCGATGGTGTCATCTTCAAGTGGAAAGCTCATGGCCGAATCATAACGGCAGGACCGTGCTCTCGCCGACTGGCGCGGGGGGAACGAAATTTGCATCGCCGCACCCCGGCGTTCCTCTGCTACGCTTCGTGAATGCCCGATTACCAGGTCAAGATCGTCGATGCGTTCACCACCCGCCGGTATGCGGGCAACCCGTGCGGCGTGGTCACTCGCGCCGAAGGCCTGGACGAGGTCCAGATGCAAAACATTGCAAGGGAGATCAACGCCGTGGAGACGGCCTTCGTCTTCCCTTCGAAGGTCGCCAGTTTCCGCGTGCGCTTCTTCACTCCGACGAAGGAGATCCCGCTGGCCGGCCATCCGACGATTGCGACGATGCACACGCTGGTGGAGGAGGGCCGAATTGACCTTTCGCAAGGCCCGAAGCGAGTGACGCAGGAGCTAAATATCGGGGTGCTGCCGGTGGACATCGCGCTGGACGCCGAAAAGAACGTGCGCATTGTGATGACGCAGGCGAAGCCAGAGTTCCAGCGGCGGCTGGACCGCAACGTCTTCGCCCAGGCGCTCGGCATCCAGGCCTCGGACATGCTGCCCGACTATCCCGTGCAGGTGGTGAGCACTGGCACGCCGCAGGCGATGGTACCGGTGAAATCCTTGGCCGTACTGAAGAAGTTGCGGCCCGACTTCCAGCATCTTTCAGACCTTGAACAGGTCGGGCACTACTTCAGCACGCACGTGTTCACGCTCGAAACCATGGAACCGGCCTACAAGACGCACGCCCGCCATTTCCTTTTGAGTTCGGGCGTTCTGGAAGACCCGGTGACAGGTAGCGCGACCGGCGGGATGGCGGCGTACCTCTGGAAATACGGCCTTGTCCGCGAGGCGCGCTACGCCGTCGAGCAGGGCCACCTGATGGGCCGGCCAGGCCACGTGGACGTTGAGGTGGACGCAGACGGCGAGGACCCCACTGCGATCCGCATCGCCGGGACGGCTATAACGGTGCTGAAGGGCGCAATTACGGTTTAGCCGGCGGCGACCCCTTCCGCAGCCAAAACGGTCGGGTCTGCTACGCTGGCAGCGTGAGCGACGAAGTGGATTTCGCCGGCGCCGAACGGCTTCTGAAAGCCGCCGAATTCGAAGATTGCCAGCCCATCTGGTACTCCTCGAACTATGTGTATGCGTCACGCCTTTGCGCAGGTGAAAACGAAACGTTCGCCGCAATTTACAAGCCGCTGCAGGGCGAGAGTCCGCTGTGGGACTTTCCCGAAGGCTCGCTCTACAAGAAGGAAGCGGCGGCTTACGAACTCTCGCGACTGCTCGGCTGGCCGTTCATCCCGCCGACGGTGATTCGCGATGGCCCGCATGGGATTGGCTCGGTGCAGCTCTTCATCTCGCACGATCCCGAGGCGCACTTTTTCGTGCAACGCGAGTCGCCTGAGTTGGTGCCGCAACTGCAGCGCATGGCGGTTTTTGACGCCATCGCGAACAACGCAGACCGCAAGGGCGGGCATTGTCTGTTGGATGGCGAAGGCACGATCTGGGGCATCGACCACGGACTCTGCTTTCACCCGCAGTACAAGCTGCGCTCAGTCATCTGGGATTGGGTGGATGAGCCGATCGCCGAAGAGTGGCTGACGGACGTGCAGACCGCCGCGACGAAACTCGAAGCGCGGACGAGCGAGACCGGGCCGCTGGTGGAGTTACTGACAAGCGATGAACTGGCAGCGATGGGAAGGCGCGTTCGCACACTGCTGAAGGAACGCACGTTCCCGCGGCCCGGGCCGAACCGGCATTATCCCTGGCCCCTGGTCTGAGGGTTAGTCTCGCCGCGGGGGAGCACCAAGGCGTGTCCCCGGCGCGAACTGTGCTTTCACATCCCACGGGACGATCTGCTTGCCGCAGGTGGAGCAGGCGAGCATCGCCTCCGGGTCGTGACCGCATTCGTGCGTCAGGCGCACAGGCGGGCCCGCCTCGTTCGTTGTGTACTTATCGCCCCAGCGCATGATCGAGATGAGCACTGGATAGAGGTCGCGGCCCTTGTCGGTCAGCCGGTACTCGAACCGTTCGGGGCGCTCCTGGTAGAGACGGCGTTCGAGGATGCCGTGGTCTACCAAACCCTGGAGACGCGTAGCCAGCACGTTACGCGCGATGCCCAGCCGCCCCTGGAAGTCATCGAAGCGCCGGACGCCGTTAAAGGCCTCGCGGACGACGAGCATGGTCCACCATTCGCCGATGACCTCGAGGCTCCGGGCGATCGAACACTGCATTTCCGCGAAGCTGGTGCGTTTCACGTCAACAGTTTACCACGAATTGAGGGCATTAAGTTGCATCACGCAATCGTGCCGTGGGATGAAGTTCGTCGCGCTTCCGGCTAAGCTTGCTCAAACTCATCTTTTTCGCCCGCGTCGCGCCCGGCGCCGGCGCGGAGCACGCTCAAAACATGACCTACGATACACGTCAGCATAGCCGCGTGATGGTGGACGGGCCCAACCGCGCACCCGCCCGCTCGTACCTCAAGTCTGTCGGATTCAGCAGCGATGACTTGAAGAAGCCGCTCGTCATGGTCGCCCACAGCTGGATCGGCACCATGCCCTGTAACTTCAACCAACGCGTACTCGCTCAGCACGTGATGGCTGGCGTCCGTGCGGCTGGCGGAACACCAATGGAAGTGAACACCATTTCGATCAGCGACGGCATCTCCATGGGCACTGAAGGGATGAAGGCCTCGCTCATCAGCCGAGAGGTGATCGCAGACTCGATCGAACTCGCGGGCGTCGGCTACTCCTTCGATGCGGTTGTCGTCATCGTCGGTTGCGACAAAACGATTCCGGCGGGAGCGATGGCGCTGGCGAGGCTCAATCTGCCGGGCGTGGCGCTCTACGGCGGCTCGATCGCGCCGGGGGTATATCGGGGACAGGATGTCACCATCCAGGACGTCTTCGAAGGTGTTGGCCAGCACTCGGCGGGCAACATCACGGACGCCGAACTGGAAGCGATTGAGAATGCCGCCTGTCCGGGCGCGGGCGCTTGCGGCGCCCAATACACGGCGAACACCATGGCCACCGTCCTCGAGTTCATGGGCATTGCGCCGATGGGCAGCGGCACCGTTGGCGCCACCGACCCGCGCAAGGACAATATCGGCTTTCGCACGGGTGAACTGGTAATGGACGTGCTCAACCGTGGGCTGAAGCCGCGCGACATCCTGACGCGCAAAGCGTTCGAAAATGGGATCATCTGCGCAGCCTCGACCGGCGGCTCGACGAACGTGGTTCTGCATCTAATGGCGATCGCGAAAGAAGCGGGCGTTGAACTCGATATCGACGACTTCGACGAAATCAGCGAGCGCACGCCGCTCATCGGCGACCTTCGTCCCGGCGGACGGTACGTAGCCCTCGACATGGACCGCGCGGGCGGGACGAAACTGCTGGCAAAGCGACTGCTCGATGCTGGGAAGCTGCATGGCGGCGAAATGACGGTGACCGGGCGGACGATGGCTGAAGAAGCGGCCGAAGCTGTTGAGACGCCTGGACAAGACGTGATCGTTCCGGTCGCGACGCCACTTAAGGCGACAGGCGGGCTGGTGATCCTGAAAGGCAACCTGGCGCCCGATGGTTGCGTGATCAAAGTGGCCGGGCACGAGCGCCTTGAGCATCGCGGGCCTGCGCGAGTTTTCGAGCGCGAAGAGGACGCCTTTGCAGCGGTTGCGGCTAACACCATCAATCCGGGTGACGTACTGGTCATTCGCTACGAAGGGCCGAAGGGCGGTCCAGGGATGCGCGAAATGCTGGGCGTGACCGCGGCGCTGGTCGGCGCGGGCCTCGGCGAGTCCGTCGCGTTGCTCACGGATGGACGTTTCAGCGGCGCCACACGCGGCCTGATGGCCGGGCACGTGGCGCCCGAAGCGGCCGTCGGCGGGCCAATCGCGCTTGTGCATGAAGGCGACACGATCTCCTTCGATATCACGAAGCGACGGCTCGACCTGGACGTGGACGAAGCGGAACTTGCCAGGCGAAAAGCCAGTTGGTTAGCCCCGGCACCGCGGTATGAACGGGGAGTGTTCGCAAAGTACGCACGGAGCGTCTCCAGCGCAGCGGAGGGAGTGGTCACCAGTTAACCGTCCGCAGCCAGCCCGCCAGCACGTTCCAGGCTCAACGTTATGAAACGCTGGGGACAGGTGTTCGCGGCTGCGATGTTCATCAACACCAGCTACGGCACGCTCTCATACGCCTTCAGCGTGCTCATCAGCTCCGACGCGGCGGGCGGTGCGTTTGGCGCGCGGACGGTCTCTCTTGGTTTCGGGGCAGCGTTATTGGTCTCGGGCATTGCCTCGCTGGGCGCAGGCACGTTGGCGGACCTGTTTGGATCGCGGCGGCTGATGGCCGGCGGGAGCGTGCTCGGTGCGGTCGCACTCTGCCTGTTGGCGGCCTGCCAGGAGTCGTGGCAGGTCGTGCTCGTGTTGTCGTTGGTCGCTGGACCGGCGATGGCCGCTACGTTTTACGAGCCGGTCTATGTGCTGATGAACCGCTGGTTCACGCCCGCCGAACGCCCCAAGTCGTACGGCGTCCTCACATTTCTTAGCGGCTTTTCGATCACGATCTACACGCCGCTTACCAGATGGCTGGTGGATGCCGCTGGATGGCGCGAAGGCGTCGTAGTACTGGCCGCGATTCTCGTCTCGGTCGGGCTCATCGTCCCGGCGATTATCAGCGAACCGCCGCGCATTGGGCCTGGGCGACAGACGCTCCGCCAACTGGTTGCTGAAACGCGGGCCGGATTGAGGCAGGGCGACGCCGCCTTTTGGACGTTCACGCTCCTGTTTTTCGTGGCGACCATCGCCTTCAGCGGATTTTCGTTCCACATGATCGCGCAGCTCGAGACGCGGGGGTTCGAAAAAACGAGCGTTGCCAACGCGATCGCGATCACGGGCATCGTCAGCCTGCCTGCCAGGTTGCTTTTGCCGGCGTTTTCCGGGCGGGTAGCGAGTGCGATTTTGCTGGCGATCTGTTTTGCGCTACTTGCCGTGGCAGCAATGATCGCCAGCCTGGCCAACGATTGGTGGCACGTCTGGTTGTACATCGCAGTCTTTGGGGCGGTTTTCGGCGCGATCTATCCGCTTCGCGCCCTCGTCACATCCGAGCGCTTTGCCGGGGAGTATTTCGGACGGCTAATCGGGGCTCAGGCGCTGTTTATCGCCGTGGGACGGGCCCTTGGGCCGGCAGCGATCGGCCAGTTCGCGGACGACCGCCGTTCATACCAGATTGCTTTCCAGGCGTCAGCCGTAGTGCTGGCCTTGAGTGCCCTGGGTATGGTCGTGCTACTGGCTCGCGGAACCGCACGATTGCGTCCGGTCGTCGTCCGTCAGGCGCCATAGGGGCGCTTCGAGGACGGTGCCGACACCGGCCGGCTATCCGCGCTAGAATCGGCGCACTTTCCACTTGGAGTTCCACCTGTGCCCACCCCCGCCCGCGTAGTTATCGTCCCCCAGGAACTGGGCTCCAGGCTGCGCATCGACGAGGTGCAACTGCCCGACCCCGGCCCTTACCAGGTGGTGGTGAAGCAGTTTGCGTCGGGAGTTTGCCATTCCCAGCTTCACCAGATGCACCGCGCTCGGGCGAATCCGGTGATCCTTGGCCACGAATCAACGGGCGTGGTGCTGGCGAAGGGGAGCGCGGTGACGCATGTGAAGGAAGGCGATCACGTGATGGTCACGTGGGTGCGGCGCGATGGAGAAAACGCGACGCGACGCCCGGAGCGGGTGACCCTCGACCTCCCGGACGGCACGAATGCCGTCTCCGAGAATGTATTCACATGGGCCGACAACACCATCGCCGATGAGCAGTTCGTGGTGAAAATAGACAAGGGCGAACGCACGGACGTCACTGCGATCATCGGTTGCGCGGTGATGACCGGCGCGGGCGCGGTGTACTACACGGCAGGAGTGAAGAAGGGCGAGAGCGTGGCTGTCTTCGGCGTGGGCGGCGTGGGCCTGTCAGCGATTGCCGCCGCTGCTGTCGTGGGAGCGAACCCGATCATCGCCGTAGACCTGGACGAATCGAAGCTGGCGTTTGCGAAGAAATTTGGCGCCACGCACGGCGTGAACGCGGGCGAAGTAGATGCCGTGGAGGCAATTCGCGAACTGACGATCGTGCCGGGCGAGTTGGACTACATGGGCCGCCCAATGGCTGGTGCGGACTTTGCTTTCGACTGCATCGGCGTGCGCAAAACGATGGAGCAGATCCTGCCTGCCGCGCGCGAAGGAGCGATCGGGCGCCGTACTGGCGGGACGGCGGTGCTGGTGGGCGTGCCGACGACGAACGTTGAATTGGACGCCCGCAACCTGCTAGTGAGCGAGAAGAAGTACATCGGCAGCATCGGCGGTTCGTGCCGGCCGGACCGTGACTTCCCGATGTTTCTCCGCTGGTTCAAGGAGGGCGACCTGGATCTCGATGCGATGGTCACGGCGCGTTATAGCCTCGATCAGATCAACGAGGCGACCGATGCATTGCAGTCAGGGAAGATCAGAGGGCGGGCGATTATGACGTTCTAAGGGCTGGTGGGCGCCACCCGGCCTACAGCCCGTAGGCATCAACGAACGCGCGCGGCGACATCACCGACCGGTCCTGAGGCGCGGCCAAGAGCAACGCCCGGACCCCGTAACCAACACCGCATCCGGGACCGCCTCGAGCAGCGACCAGACGTGCATGTCCTTCGGATCGGGAGGCGGAATCCTCGGCACGCGGGGCTTGGGGAAGAGCCCCGAGCGGCGGATGGCGAACAGCACGTCGTCGATCTGTGAGCCGAACAGCCGATGCCTCAAGATCAGGTGAGGTCGTCGCAGCACTTCGTCGAACTCGTCCGTTAACTCGTCGCTAAGCAGGAGCTGCAGCCAGCCGTCCGACACGGCATTTACGATGCGCAACGCGGGAGAGGCCGGGCTGGAGTTGATGAACGCACTGACGAGGACATTCGTATCAAGGATCACGAATGGCAGTTCAGCCCTTGGCGGCACGCTGAGCCCGCTCTAACCGGTGTTGCCGGACTTCTTCGACGGCAAGCTCCGTTGCTTCTTCATCACTGAGGGTTGCATGCCGCCTTGCGAGTTCGAGGAGTTCCTTCAACCCAGCACGGCCGATGCCCGCGCTGGAGAGCGCCGCGTCAACGACTTCATCGACGCTCAAGCCCTTCTGTTCGGCGGCCTTTTTCAGCGCCTCAATGCGCTCTTCGGCAAGAGAGACAGTCAGTTGAACCATGACGGCAGAATACCATATTCGCGAACCGATTCCCGCCAATTCGCGAAGTGAACCCTAGCTGTAGCGCTCTTCGCGCCATGGGTCGCCGTAGATGTGGTAGCCGTACGTCTCCCAGAAGCCAGGGCGGTCACGGTCCAGGAACTGGATGCCGCCTACCCATTTCGCGCTTTTCCAGAAGTAAAGATGCGGCACCACCAGCCGAAGCGGCCAGCCGTGCTCTTTCGTCAGATCCTCGTCGTTGTGTTTGCGCGCGAAGATTACGCCCTCGCGCAGCAGATCCTCCAGCGGGACGTTCGTGGTGTAGCCACCGTAGCTGTGGAGCATGGCGAACTTCGCCTCGGGTTTCACCTGGAGGGTGTCGTAGAGCGCCCTGAAGGGCACCCCTTCCCATTCGTTGTCGTACTTGCTCCAGGTGGTCACGCAGTGTATGTCGCTGACATCCGTGCCCGTACCGAGAGCGTTGAATTCGTCCCAATTGAAGGTCTTCTCTTCTTCGACAAGGCCCCAGACGTGGAACTTCCAGGTATCGAGTTCGATTCGGGGGACGCTTCCGTAGTGCAGCACCGGCCAGCCAGCGGTGAGCTTCTGTCCCGGCGGGAGCCGCAGCTTCCCATCGGGGCGCATCTCTTTGGTCGTCGGTGCGGTCATTTCGCGAAGTCTCCTGAGCATCAATCCACTCCAGCATTCAGCGTATCGGCAAGGCTTTGCCGGCGGCAAGGCGCAGTCCTTAACAGTTTGCTACCGGTGAGGCGAGACCAACCGCTGCCAATGGGTATGATGGTTGGGATGCAAGACGCCAGCACCCGCGAACTCCCGCCTCCCCGATCCCGCATCCAGCTCCGCCCGCGAGATGGCTGGTTCCTGCTGCTTGCCGCCGGGGTGGTTGGCCTCGACCAACTGGCAAAGTGGTTCATCCGCCAGAAACTTGAGCGGGGCGATTCGTGGGACCTCGGCGGGGTGTTCGAAATAGTGCACGTCACGAACAGCGGCGCGGCCTTCGGCATCCTGCAGAATGCCGGGCCGCTTTTGGTGGTCACCAGCATCATGGGGATGGCGGCGATCTTCATCTACCTGTTGAATCCTGGATTCGCACACCCGCTGATGCGCGCCGGGCTAGCGCTTATGCTCGGCGGAGCGATCGGCAACCTGATTGACCGTGTTGCGAACGGGCGAGTAGTCGATTTTTTGAAGGTGCCGCACTGGCCGGCATTCAACTTGGCCGATTCGGCAATCACTATCGGTGTACTCTTACTTCTATGGGCAATGCTCCAGGAACCTCAACGACCAGCGACCTCCGAGAACTAACGGCCGAACAGCCGGGGCGCATCGACGCAGTGATCGCTGCTGCAATCCCCGATCTCAGCCGCGCTCGCGTCCAGCGCCTCATTGCCGACGGCTTTGTGCAGGTCAATGGCGCAGTCGTGCGTAAATCCGGCCAAGTGGTCGTCGGCGACACACTCTGCCTCGAACTGCCAATCGTCGACCATCGCGTGATTCCCACCGGGTTGACGCTGCGCATCCTCTACGAAGACAGCGTGATGCTCGCAATCGACAAGCCAGCGGGCCTGGCCGTGCACGGGGCGCCCGGCGACACCGGTCCAAGCGTTGCCAACTGGTTCATCGAGCGGCTGGGCGAAGCAGCCGGGGCGTTTGACGCCGAGCGGCCGGGCATCGTCCACCGCCTGGACAAGGACACTTCGGGGGTTTTGCTGCTGGCGAAGACGCCCCAGGCCCAGGCGGCGTTGAGTGCTCAATTCGAGGCGCGCACCACGAAGAAGAGCTACATCGCGATCGTCGATGGCGTGCCGAGCCGCGAGCGGGCGGTGATCGACGCGGCGATTGGCCGGCACCCCGGCGACCGGACAAAGATGGCCGTAGCGAAGCAGGGCCGCGAATCCCGTACGGGCTACGAAATCCTGGCGCAGGATGGAGACCGCGCGCTGCTGCTTGTGCAGCCTGAAACCGGGCGCACGCACCAGATTCGCGTACATTTGGCAGCGATTAACACCCCAGTGACCTTCGACCGAACCTACGGGCGGGGAAGCGCCGAAGGACGGCAATTGCTTCACGCGTGGCGGATCGAAGTGCCACACCCGCAGGGCGGGATGCTCACGGTGACCGCCGAACTGCCCGCCGATTTCGCCGAGCCGCTGAGAGCGATGCGCGCCACCGTCGCAGCCGAGCCGTACCTTAAAGCGGTGCCTGCGGAGCGCACCGAGGGCGACTCGTGACGGTGCGTACTCGCTACGCACCCAGCCCTACCGGCGACCCGCACGTTGGCAACATTCGCTCGGCGCTCTTTAGTTGGGCGTTTGCGCGCGCGAACGGTGGCCAGTTCATCCTGCGCATAGAAGACACTGACCGGAACCGTCTGGTGGAGACATCGGTCCAGGCGATCATGGACAGTCTGAACTGGCTGGGCATCGATTGGGACGAGGGGCCTGATAAAGGCGGCGCGCACGGACCGTATTTCCAATCCCAACGCCTGCCGCTCTACCAGAAGACCGCTGCAACGCTGATGGAGAAGGGCCGCGCATATCGCTGTTTCTGCACTTCGGAGCGGCTGGATGCGATGCGCGCCGCGCAACAAGCGGCGAAGAAGCCGCCAGGTTACGACGGACTCTGCCGGACGATCTCGGCGGAGGAATCTGAGAAGAGGGCGCGCAGCGAGGCCTTCGTTGTTCGCTTTTCGATGAAGAAAGAGGGCACAACCACGCTCGTCGACGAGGTGCGCGGCGAGGTTGTGTTCGAAAACAAGCTGCAAGACGACTTCGTGATGTTGAAGTCGGACGGCTATCCCACATATCACCTGGGCGTGGTGGTGGACGACACGGAGATGGAAATCACACACGCGATCCGCGGCGACGAGTGGATCCCGAGCGCGCCGAAGCACATCCAGCTTTACGAGGCGTTGGGCTGGCAGCCGCCGATCTGGGCACATTTGCCGCTCATCCTCGGGCCGGACCATAAGAAACTTTCGAAGCGCAGTGGCGACACAGCGGTGTTGGATTATGTGAAGAATGGCTACTTGCCGGAAGCGATGATTAACTTCCTCGCCCTTCTCGGCTGGTCGTTGGATGACCATACGAGCATGATCACAGCCGCCGAGTTGACGGCGCACTTCGACCTCGCGCGGGTGGTTGCGAATCCTGCCGTGTTCGATATCGACCGGCTGAACTTCCTCAACGGGCACTACATCCGGGAGATGGAGGACACTCGCTGGATCGAGACGATTACCGCCTGGTGCGAGTCTGGACTGCCATCGTCAGTGGTGCGTCCGCTCGACACCGGACTGATCGCAGAGATCGCACCGCTGCTCAAGGAGCGCGTGGCACACCTGGACGAAATCGTCCCGCTGGTCGGATTCCTCTTCGGCTTCGAAGCGCCGGAGTACCCGGCAAGGTTGCTCGCCGAGAAGCTAGGTGGTGAGGCGTCCGAAGCGGTGCGCGTGCTCGACGCCGGGCTGTTGGCATTGGACGCCGTTCCGCCGGAGTCGTGGTCGAAGGAATCGATCGAAGCAGGGATTCGCAGCATGGAGGAACCCCTGGGCGCCAAGCTTCGCAAGTTCGTGCCGGTGCTCTACGTGGCCACGATGGGGCGCGCGCAAGGCATTCCGTTGTTCGATTCGCTCGGTCTGCTTGGCCGCGAACGCACGCTTCAGCGGCTGCGCACCGCCCGCGCCACCGCCGAACACGCCCACTAAGAGGGCGCCCGAACTGGAGCATATTGCCGGCGCTGTGATAGCCTTTGCTCCTCGCTGGGGACTCGTCTAATGGTAGGACAGCAGTTTCTGGAACTGTATGTGAGGGTTCGACTCCTTCGTCCCCAGCCAACTTCTGACTTGCGCGGCTAGAGCGGCGCCGCTACTTCATTTCGCCCCAGTTGCGGCCCTGCTTGATGTCCACTTTCAACGGGACCTTCATTTCGATGCTTGCTGGCATGAGGCGGAGAGCGACGTCGCGGATCGCGTCGCGCTCGCCGACCGGGCATTCGAAGATCAGCTCGTCGTGAACTTGAAGGATCATACGGCTTTTCAGGTCGCGCTCGCGCATTTCGGCGTCGATGCGGATCATCGCGACCTTGATGATGTCGGCGGCGGTGCCCTGGATGGGCATGTTGATCGCTTCGCGCTCGGCGGCGCTGCGGACCTGGAAGTTGGTGCTGCGGATGGCCGGCAGATAGCGGCGGCGACCGAACAGCGTCTCGGCGTAGCCCGTTTCGTGGGTGAAGGCCAGCGTCTTCTTCTGCCAATCCGCGATCCCCGGGAAGTTGCTGTAGTAGCCCGCGATGAATGCTTCGGATTCCTCGCGAGACATGCCTGTGCGGCTGCTCAGGCCAAATTCGCCCATCCCGTAGGCGATGCCAAAGTTCACCATCTTCGCGGTGTCGCGCATCTGTCGCGTCACTTCTTCGGGCGGGACGCCGTAGACGGTGGCCGCGGTTGCCTTGTGGATATCCTGGTCGGCAAG
>JBBQGT010000043.1:0-23315 GCA_038323265.1 Tepidiformales bacterium | reverse complement strand
GCACGGCGCAGAAGACGACATCGCGAGCGAGGGGAATACCCTGCCGTTTGAGCAGGAGGAAGGCGATGAGTTGCATGACGCCGCATCCCTTCATATCGACAGGGCCCCGGCCGCACACGCGGCCGTCTTTGATCACCCCTTCGAACGCCGGCATATCCCAGTACTGAGGCTCCACTGGGACGACGTCCGTGTGGTTGCATAGCATCAGCGGACGCTTCGAACCATCGCCGCGAAGGCATGCGACGAGCACCTCGCGGTTGGGGGCGGTCTCGATGTATTCGCATTCGATGCCTTCCGCAGCGAGCAGACTACCGAGGTAGCGGGCGGCTGGCTTTTCGTTTCCTGGCGGGTTCGAAGTGTCGATCTGGAGGTAGCGGACGAAGACATCGAGCGCTTCTCGGTGGGTTGCGGGCCAATCGATCATGGGAACGGCTCCAGTGCTGAGTGCTTAGTGCTTAGTGCTTCGACACGCATCGTGGCATGCATACGAACGCGCTCGCAAACGAAGGCGGAGTGAGGGAGACTGGCCCGATGCCCTTGCAACTGGTCCTCGTGCATAGTCCGCTGCTTGGGCCTGAATCGTGGGCCTCGGTGGGCAATGAGCTGGGGTTCCGCAACTGGGCGGTGGTGATTCCTGATCTTGAGGACGGTGGTGCAAGCTCGTATTGGCGGCAGCACGTGCAGTCAGTTGGCCGACAACTGGCGCCCAACCGTGAGCCTTCGGTGCTGATTGGTCACAGCGGCGCGGGACCGTTGCTGGCGGCTATCGCGAACGACCTCGGCGAAGGGGCAGCTGCATTGGTGTTCGTCGATGCCGGGCTGCCGGCTGATGAAAGCTCGCGGCTGGAGATGCTGCGCAGCGAGGCAGGGGGAAGGTTCGCTGACGAGTTCGAAGCGCACCTGAAGTCCGGCGGGCGATATCCGGAGTGGAGCGACTTAGACCTGGCGGCATTGGTGCCTGGCGCCGAACTGAGGGCGGCGATCATCGAATCGATGCGCCCACGAGCCATGGATTTTTGGAGTGAACCACTTTCGGCGCCGGCGGGATGGATGGAACGGCCCTGCGCCTATCTGCAGCTGAGCCCGGGGTACGCGCAGCCGGCCAGGAAGGCACGCACGCTTGGCTGGCCGGTGATTGAGCGCGCCGCCAACCACTTCGCGCTCGTGACGGGGCCGGCTGAGGTTGCCGGGGACATCGAAGCCTTGTTGGGTGAATTGGGAATCGGCCCGGAGGGCTAACGCGGCCAGAGCACCATCTGGGTGCAGCGGAACAGGGTGATGGTCTTGCCGGTCTCGTTGTGGACGACGGTGGCGTCCCAGACCTGGGTGGTACGGCCGCCGTGGGCCATGACGGCGGTGGCAGTGATGGTCCCTTCCGTAGCGGTGCCGAGGTGGTTGCTTTTGGTCTCGACGGTGGTGAATCCACTGGCCCCTTCCGGAAGCGAGGCAACGCAGGCGTAGCCACAGAGGGTATCGGCGAGCCCGATGACCGTGGCCGCATGAAGGAAGCCGTTGGGGGCCCAGAGCTCGGGGCGCAGCGCGATTTCGCCGACAGCTCTGCCAACTTCGATCTCAAGGAGCGTGACGCCGAGCATGCCCGGCAGGCGTTCTTTCGATCGGTCGTTCCAGTAGGTGGTGGTGAGCTGCGGCTTGAGTTCGGTGGTCAATCGTCCGTCCTATTTGGTTGGGTGTCCGATCAACATGCCATCGTTAGTTTCGTGAGACAACTGCCAATTGGGACCTTATCTGGTTCGCGCGGCGAGCCACTCTTCAGCGATCGCCTGGCCTTCGAGTTGGCCCATGATGCTATGGGCCTGTTCCGAGTCATGCAGGTCGTCGTTTGTGCGGAACGAAGGCCCGGCGTTCTTGCCTCCGGCGGGGATGTAGCGCACGTGCAGGCGGCGGCATGCCGCCGCGGTTAACGAATCAAGCGAGGCTAGGCGCTCCTGTGCCCGCTTGTAGCCGGCGGCGGTTCCAGCGCTGTTGTGGAATTGCGCCGGCCCGCGCACCACGGCGACGGTGGATTCGCGGGAGACTGCGCGCCGTATGACCTCGGCCACGACCTCACTGGCCTGTTCGGGTGTGAAGTGAGGGTCGCCCCCCACAACGCGGACAGCGGCCCTGCGAGCGATCTTGAACGAACGGCGTTCGACCAGCCAGGGACGGTCGCCGAGACGCAAGCCCGCGCTGGCGAAGGGTTCACCGAAGCGGCCAAGGCGGCGTTCGAGGCGCAGTGGCATGGACTCGTAGGTACGCCAGATTGAGGTGACGTGTACAAAGACCACAACTGGGTGGTGGAACGCTTCAATCCAGCGACGCCAGTGTGAAGGTCGCTGCTGTTGGTAAGACGAAGGATGCGCATTGCGCGCATGGTACGGGGTGCGGGAGTGAGGCTCGAACTGCGGCCAGAGGGCGGCGAGTTATAGTTGGATCATGGCCACCGCGGCACTGATCCTGGCGAACCGCGCTTACCTCGACCACGAGGCGCCGCGCGGCGCGCCCGAGCCGAGTGCTGCCGCAAACGGGGGACTGCTGGCAGCGGTACGGCCAGTTATCGCTCCCTGGGACGGCCAAAAGGGGACGACGTGGATTGGCGCGGGGCGCGGGACCTATGACCGAGACTGGGTGGATGCGGACGGCTTCGAACTGATCCCATCGTTCCGGGGGCCGGTCTGTCACCGGCGGCTGTTTTTCGACGACAAGACATGGATGGGACACTACGGCGCCGTGGCCAATAGCTTTTTCTGGCCGCTGTTACACCTGGTGCGTGAGCCCCTGCCGGAGCGAACCGGGTACTTTCCGACCCCAGCGACACCAACCGCCGAGGAGTGGGCTGACTACGAGGCGGTGAACGCGAGTTTCGCGGACGCCGGGGCATCGCAAGCCGGACATCCCACAGCGTGGGTACACGACTACCAGCTGGCGTTAGTCCCGGCGATGCTGCGAGCGCACGGCTTTGCGGGGCGGGTCGGCTTCTTTCTGCACACCCCGTTCCCGGACCTGGCGATCGCCGGACGCTATCTGAACAGAGCGACGTTGGACCATTTCCGGGAGTTCGTTGCGGGCATCCTTGGCGCGGACCTCGCTGGTTTCCAATCGGAGGGCGACGCGCATCGCTTTCGGAAAGCCGCAGAAGCGCTCTGCGGCGCGGAGGCTGGCGGGGCAACGCTTCGAATCGATGGGCGGAGCGTGTTCACTGGGGCGTATCCGGTGAGCGTGGATGTGGACGAACTGCTGGCGATTGCGGAGAAGGCGGCTCCTCCGGCCGGGATGGAGGCGATCCTCGATTCCGGCGCGCCGCTGGTGGTAGGCCTCGAACGGGCTGACTTCACCAAGGGCATTCCTGAGCGGTTGAGGGCGATCGCGTCGGCATATCGCAGTGGCGCGAAGTTTGCCTACGTTGGAGTGGCGGCGCCAACGAGAGGCGGGGTGTCGGCTTATGCGGGCCTCGGAGAGGCGATTGCGGCCGCCGCGGCTGAAGCGTCCGAGGCAGCTGCCGATGCTGGCTGTCCGTTCCTCCAGACGCAGGCCATGCTCTCGTGGCCCGAGGTCATCGGACTGCAGCGGCGGGCGGACGTGGTGTTTACGTCGTCGCTTTCGGACGGCTTAAACCTCGTGCCGATCCAGGCGGCGATCGCGCAATCGATGAAGCCAGCGGCTGAACGTGCGGTGATTATCACCGGCCGGGACGCGGGGGTCGCGCAGTCGTTCGCCGGGTTCGAACACGACGGCCTGGTGCCGGTAGACCCGTTGAACCACGAGGCGATGACCGAAACGTTGCTGGCGGCGTTGAACGGCAAGCCGGGCCGCGTAAGTGACCGGCTTGTAGCGGGGATTCGCGAAAACGACGCGTTGGCGTGGGCCACGCGATTTCTCACTGACCTGGAGCGCACATGCTGAACCTGGCTTCAATCGAACAGATTCGGGCGCTGGCGACGGCTCGCGGGCCGTTGCTTATCGCGACGGACCTGGATGGGACGCTGGCACCGATCGTCCAGCAGGCCTCGATGGCGCGCGTTTCCCCAGCCGCCCTGGCGGTTTTGGAACGGCTGGCGGCGGCGGCCCGCGTAGCGGTGATCACTGGACGCGACCTGAATACGGCGCGCCGTATGGTGCCAGTAGAGGGCGTGATCGTGATCGGAAGCCACGGGCTGGAGGCCTCGTTCGAGAATGACCTGTTGCCCGGGGTGGACCGGGTGGCGTTAAGTGCGGCGCTGGAATTGGTGGAGCAGCGGGTGATTTCGCTGGCACCGAGTTCGTTCCTGCATATTGAGCGGAAGGCGATCTCGACGGCGTTTCACTTCCGCCGCGCCCCCGAGCTTGAGCAAGGGCTGCGAAAGGCTTTGGAGAACCTGCCGGAGGGCTTGCGGCTGCGCGAAGGGCGCATGGTGCTTGAGGTACTGCCCGATGCTCGCGGCGGCAAGGACCTGGCGTTGACTGCGTTGGTCAACCAGGTGAGGGCCAAGTCGCTCTTCGTGCTTGGGGACGACGCCACGGATGTGGGAATGTTCCGTGCTGCGCTGGACTTCGGGACGAAGGGCACACACGTACTGCTGGCCGGGGTATCGGGAGGCGAGGAGACGCCCGCGGAGATTGCCGAATTGGCGGACGTGATGCTGCGTTCGACGGAGGAGGCGCTCGAAGCGCTGGAGACGCTGGCGAGGGCGTTGGGCGCGTGATGCCGGGACGTATATATACTGGGACGATGACAACTGCGCAGGTGAGCACTGGTGGCAAGGAGCGGCAAGTGGGGCAGGTACACGTCGAGATTACCGTCACGAATTTGCGCGACGAAAACTTCGTGAGCGGCGGCTATCTCGGGCCTGAAGCGATTCGTAGCGAAACGATACGAGATGTGTTGGTCGACGCGGGCGCAATGGGACTTTGCCTCCCGGCGGACCTGGTTGCGCGGCTCGGTTTACGTCCAGTCCGAGAGGTCCAAGTGGAGACCGCTGCCGGTCGCTCGACAATGCGCATCATGCGCGATGTCTCGCTCGAAGTCCTGGGTCGAATGGCGCCATTCGAATGTCTGGAGACACCTACGGGCACACTGCCGCTTCTCGGCGCGGTCCCGATGCAAATACTTGGACTTCAGCCAGACCTCCGTAGAGAGGAGTTGGTGCTGTTGCCCGATTTTGGACCGGGGACGTACCTGAGGGCGTAAGCGTCACTTAGACTGCGACTGGAGCGAACGCTTTGCGGAGGGCTGCGGAGGCTGCGTCGACCGCGCGGCCGCCGTCTTCGAGGGCATTGGCCATGGTGAAGAAGCCGTGGATCATGCCGTCGTAGCGGGTAGATGTAACGGGGACGCCCGCCGCCCGCAGCCGGTCTGCGTAGGCTTCGCCTTCATCGCGCAGGGGGTCGAACTCGGCGGTGATGATGGTGGCCGGTGGTAGGGAAGCGAAATTCGTGGCACGAAGCGGCGAGGCGTAGGGGTCGGCCGAATCCGCGGCGTTGCCCATGTAGTGGTCCCAGAACCATTCCATGCTCGAGCGGGTGAGCAAATAGCCATTGCCATTTTCGCGGTAGGAGGCCGTGCTGAAGTCACGGTCTGTGACGGGGTAGACGAGCAGTTGGTGGGCGAGGGCTGGGCCGACGCGATCGCGGGCCATCTGGCAGACGACGGCTGCGAGGTTGCCGCCTGCGCTATCGCCGCCGACGGCGATGTGCGACGCATCGATGCCAAGGGCGGCGGCGTTTTGGGCAACCCATTGGGTGGCGCTGAAGCAGTCATCGGCAGCGCCCGGGAAGCGCGTCTCGGGGGCAAGGCGGTAATCAACGGAGACGACGACACAGCCAGCGCCGTTGGCGAGTAAACAGCAAGATGGGTCCGCGCCTTCAAGATCGCCAAGCACCCATCCACCGCCGTGGAACCAGACCAGGGCTGGAAATGGCCCAACACCATCCGGGGTGTAGACCCGTGCTGGGATGTCGCCAGCGAGCCCGGGGATGACGCAGTCTTCCATCTTTGCCACAGGCTCTAGCGGGATAGGGACACGCATTTCGAGGAAGCGGTCTCGCGCCTGTTGGGGGGTGACGGAATCGAAGTTCAGGCCGCCGACGGCTTCCAGCATGTCGATGATTGCCTGGGCGTGGGGATGGACTGGCATTGCGGCCTCTTTTTGGTGCGTAAATTAGGAAACGAGCGTGCCGAGGACGCGTTCGATGTCCTGGAGCGAACCCTGGGGCATGCCGATGCTTGGGAGGTCGACGCCGAGTTGGCGGCGTTCTTCGATGCCGAGGGCGACGGTCTCGAGATCGCCATAGATGGCTGTTTCTTCGAGCATACGGTCGCCCATGGCGGCCATGATCTCCGGGGTGGTACTGAAGGGGGCGGGGCGGTTCCTTTCGCCGGCGGCGCGCATGGCGGCGACTTCTTGGCCGAAGCCGTTGCGCGTGAGCATCTGGTGGTAGAAGTCGCCCATATTGGTGACGTACCAGGAGATCGGCCCAGCAGCCTGGGTCTTGGCCTTTTCGATATCCGGGTTAAGGACCACGGTGAGCGAGGCTATGCATTCGACGGCATCAGCGGGGCGACCGGCCTTCACCGAGGCGGCTCCGACCATCTCCTTGCCGGACTTGAACATGGACTTGGGCCAGTAGATGGGCATCCAGCCATCGGCCACTTCGCCGACCGATTCCATGCTCTTGGGGGAGATGGAGGCGACGAAGATCGGGATGTGCTTGCGAACGGGCTCGAAGAGCAGTTTGAAGCCGCGTTCGAGCTTGAAGATTTCGCCTTCGTAGAAGACTTTTTCGCCGCTGAGCATGAGGTTGATGATCTCGACGTATTCGCGGGTGCGGCGAATAGGCTTGGAGAACTTTTCTCCGTGCCAGTGTTCGATGACGCGTGCGCCGGAGGTGCCGAGGCCGAGAATGACTCGGCCGCCGGAGAGTTCGTCAAGGGTGGCGGCGGTCATTGCGAGGACGCCCGGGGAACGGCCGTAAACGGGCGCAATGCCAGTGCCGAGCTTGATCTTGGAGGTTTGCAAGGCGATTTGGGTGAGGAGGGAGAATTGATCCCGGCCCCACGTTTCGGCGGTGAAGACCGCCTCGACGCCGACCTCTTCGGCGACTTTGATGCGTTCGATAATTTGCTTGTTTTGTTCAGGATTTCCGCCGAATCCAACCGAGACCGCCAACCGCCTGGGCATGTGTCACCCCTGATTCAAATGAAGCTATCCGTTGCGTGAAAGGACGTGGCGCGAGCCTAGCAGAGGGCTCCCGACGCGGCAACGTGAGACACGCCCGGGGCGCTCTGAGGCGTGTACCAATCGACGTTGTCAATATCCAGGATTGACGGCGGCTGCGAGGGGCGCGTATACGTGCCCATCAGATCACGAACTGCGTTCGAAGAGGGGCGAAAGAGAATGACAACTGACAATTACTGGACACGGCGAATCGATCGTAGGCGCGTTCTAGCGGGGACCGGCTCCGCAGCCATAGGAGTTGGCGCGTTTGCGTTGACTGGCTGCGGCGACGACGACGACAACGGCGGCAGCAGCGGCAAGGCGACACCCACCCAGGCCGGCGTCCAGATTGGCACCGCGAGCGCCCAGACTCCGACTGCGGTGGCCGAAAATGTCAAGAAGGACGGTACGTTCCGCGCGCGACAATCGGCGATCTACGCGAGCATCAACCCGTACAAGGGGCTGGACAGCGGCTTGCTCTGGGGCTTCTACATCTACGACCACCTGTGGTACACGCCGCTGGACACCGGCATCCGCGAGAATTTCCTGGCGACGAGCATCGAGCAGCCGGACCCGCTGCACTTCACGGTGAAGATCGGCGAGTCGTTCTTCCACGACAAGGCGCCGATCAATGGTCGCAAGGTGACGGCACTGGATGTGAAGGCGAGTTACGAAACGGCGGCCAAGCAGACGAAGATTTCGAACAGTTCGTGGTGGACGCAGACGCTGGAGAAGGTGGATGCGCCAGACGCTTCGACGATCACCTTCACGCTCAAGCAGCCAGACGCATGGACGTTCAGTTCGACAAACGGCGGCAGCCCGCTCGGGAGCTCGATCATCCCGGAGGAGATCTGCAAGGACGTCGATTCGATGGACCGCGAACTGATCGGCAGCGGCCGGTTCCAGTTTGTGAGTCACGAGAACGGCACGAATTTCAAGATGAAGCGGTTCGACAAGTGGCGGATTAAGGGCGAGCCGTACCTGGCGGGGTTCGAAACCCGGTTGCTGCAGGAGCAGGCCGCGGCGCTGGCAGCGTTTTCGGCCAAGGAGATCGACCAGCTCGACCCGAACAACAAGCTGGAGCGCGAGCAGCTCGAAGCGAAGCACGGCAAGGACATCAACGTCGATCGCTTTGACCGGCGAGCGGTTTGGCAGGTTCAGGCGCGCGGCGATGGGCAGTGGAAAGACCCGCGAGTGATCCAGGCGATCAGTATGTCTCTGGACCGCCAAGAGATGATCCAACTGATGGACTTCGGCGAAGGGAAGGTCAGCGGGATTGTGCCGCCGGCCTTCGGCCTGCAGTCGTTGACCGAGAAGGAAGTGGCCGACACCTGGGGGAAGAAGGACCTCGCGGAGGCGACTAAACTGCTCACGGCGGCGGGGTTCGACCTGACGAAAGAGTACGAGCTGAAGTACCCGGTGCTGGGCAACCGCTACGCGCAGTTCGCACAGATCGTGCAGTCGCAGTTGGCGAAGGCGAACTTCAAGATCAAGCTGGTCGGCGAGGATTTCGGGAAGTGGCTGGCACAGTCGCTCTACGCTTCGGACTACAGCGGCTTCCTGACATACCCATCGCTCGAATACGACGACCCGAGTTCGTATATCGGCACGGTGGGCAAGCAGATCGGCGGGCGACCGAACTGGGCGGGGTACCAGAACGACACGCTCGATGGATTGCTGCAGGCCCAGAAGGGGATCCTTGACGACAAGCTGCGTAACGCCGCCGTGCAGAACATCCAGAAGAAGGCGTGGGAACTGGGCGCGCCTTTCATCCCGACGTTCATCCAGATTGGCAGTACGGCGAGCTGGGCTTACGTAAAGGGCCGCGTTGTTGGGCGCGGCAGCTACGGTTTGTTCAACGGCAAGGCCTACATCGATAAGGGCTGAGCCAAGTTATGCGCCAGTACGCACTTCGCCGGATGGCGTTCCTTCCGATCATCGTAGTCGCTGTCTCATTGATCACGTTCTTCACGCTGCGAAGCCCGTTTTCGCAGGATCCCGTGGACCTGCTATCCGGACAGAACACGACGGTGGAACAGCAGGAGTTGATGCGCCACGAGTTGGGGCTGGATAAGCCGGTTCCCAAGCAGTTTGTGATCTGGATGGGGGACCTGGCGCGAGGGGATCTGGGCCACACGTTCCGGAGTAACCAGCCCGTGTGGCCACAGATTCAGAGCCGACTGCCGGTGACGTTCGAGATCTTGCTGCTGGCGGTGACGTTCAGCACGGTGATTGGGGTCACGCTGGGCGTGATCACGGCCGTGAGACAAAACACGCGGGTGGACTATCTCTTTCGCTTTTTCGCGGTGTTTGGCCAATCCGTGCCTGAGTTCTTCCTGCTCATCCTGTTGATTGTGCTGCCATCGATATGGTGGAACTACTCGCCGCCGGTTGGCGGGCATATCCCATTTTTCCGCGACCCGCTGGAGAACCTGAGGCTGTATCTGCCGCCAACGCTGCTGCTGGGCCTTGGGGGTGCGGCGACGATGATGCGACTGACCCGTTCGACGCTCTTGGAAGTGTTCCGGCAGGACTACGTACGGACGGCGCGGGCGAAAGGTCTTGCGGGCCGGGCTGTGGTGCTCCGGCACGCCCTGCGGAACTCGCTTATCCCGATCGTGACGCTGCTCGGGGGACACATCACGGCGCTTTTCTTCGGGTCGCTGATCCTCGAACAGATCTTCAGCATCAACGGCCTCGGGCAGTTCTTCCTGGTTTCGGCGATTACGTACGACTACCCGGTGGTGCAATTCCTGGTACTCTACACGGCGCTCATCGTGGTGACCATGAACCTGCTGATCGACCTTTCGTACGCGTTCATTGACCCGCGAGTGAAGTACTCATAGTGGCGAGCGAAGCGTCGCCATCGATTTCGCTGGATTGGGCGCGACGGATTGACGGGCCGAACTTTCCGAGGCGAATGGGGCGGCTCGCGAAGCAGCACCCACTGGGCGTGTTCGGGCTGGTGGTGCTGTTGGGATTCGTATTCCTGGGGATTTTCGGGCCGTACATTGCGCCGTATGACCCCAGACAGCTGAGCACCGGGCGGCAGTTGGCGGGGCCTTCGTTCGCGCACCCTTTCGGCACCAACTCGCTGGGGCAGGATATTTTCAGCCGGGTGATCGCGGGGGCCCGCATCAGCCTTGAGATTGCGGGGGCATCGATTTTCATCGGGGCCTCGGTGGGATCGTTCCTGGGAATCTTGGCCGGGTATTACGGGCGGTGGGTGGATTACGTGGTCCAGCGGTCGAGCGAGGCGTTTAGTGCGTTCCCATTCCTCGTCATCTACTTTCTACTGCGCACGGCGATGGGTACCGGTGTTTCGGTAATCATCGCCGCGATCGCGATCCAAGCGCTGTTTGGCGGGAACCGCATCTTGCGAGGGGCAACGATCATCGAGCGAAATGCAGTCTATGTGGAGGCGGCGCGGGCCACCGGCTGCAGCGAGAACCGGATCTTCTTCCGGCACGTGATCCCGAACGTGCTGCCGCTGACGGTGGTGCTGATGAGCGGGGCGCTAGGCGGCGCAATCCTGGCGGAATCGGCGCTAGCGTTCCTCGGTTTGGGCGTGGCCGGGGTGCCTTCGTGGGGGCTGGACATGAGCGGGGACAACCTGGCGTTCGCGCGAACGGGCTACTGGCACCTGGTGATCTTCCCCGGACTGGCGATCAGCCTGGTCGTGCTGGCGGCGAACCTGTTGGGCGATTCGCTACGGGACATCTGGGACCCGCGACTGCGGAAGTAGGCTTAGCCGATCCAGCGTTCCGGAGTGAGGACGAAGAGCACCATGCCTTCGTGTCCGCCGCGGTCGACGACCTTCTGCGCTGTCTCGGGGCCGTGGTAGATGGTGTGCAGGGCTAAGCGCTCTTCTTTCGTGACTGTGTCCTCGATTCGGACAGGACCTTCGACGGTGAGGTAAGCGATAGCGCCATCCCGCTCATCGACGCAGAGGGTGCCGCGGCCCGTTCGAATTACGTTGCGATGTTTGGCGGAGCCGCGTCCGGTGATGATGCGGAAGACGCCCGCCTCCCAGCGATACCAGACAGGGACGGCGTGGACGCGCCCATCGTTGCTGATAGTGGAAAAGATGGCGGTGCGGGGTTGGGTGAGGAAGGCGTCGCGTTGGGGTGAGTCCATGGGGCCTCCGAGTGTGGGACATTCTAGCGGGAGCGGTGGGGTCGAGCGCCATGACGACCGTGCGCGGGCCGTGCATGCTCCCGGGCACCGCCCGCTTAGGGTCGCGGCCCGGACTGCGGTTGTGCCGCGGTTCGAGGGCGGTGCCGGCGGGCCGTGCATGCTCCCTACCATCGCTCGCCTACGGTCGCGGCTCGGACTCCGGTTGTGGGCCGGACTACGGTGCGGCGGGTGGGGCGATGGTGCGGCGGGCGTTGGAGATGGCGCAAACGAGGCTGTGGCCTATGGCGCCCATCTCGTCGTACATCGTGCAGTCACCGACGGCGATGCCATCCGCGGAGTGATGCGAGGTCACCTCGAAGCCGATCCACTCGCCCAGGGGGTAGCGGTGGAGATAGAGCGTGATGTCTGCATTGATGAACTGGAGGCCTTCGCTGCTCCAGTTGGCAAAAGGATTCGTCCAGTCCGCGGCAGAAGCAGCGCGCACGAAGGGGGTGAGTTCGAGGCCTTCGATCAGCGGGCGGGTTTCGCGCAACCATGCCTGCTGCTGACGAATCTTTCCTGGCCAGCCGGTGATGTGGCGCGTTTCCCACATTGGCCGCCAGTTTTCGGGGGCGTTCGGCATGGGAGGCGCTTCGGGGAGAGACTCGGGGGCGGGCGCGTCCCAGTTCGGCGGGCTCCAGCGTTCGCCGGGCGGGTTATCTGTGCGTTTGAGAAGCACCGCATTGGCGCGCGCGAACGAGACGCCGCCCGAGAGATATTCGAGTTCGATCACGCGGATGCGGTTGCCGTCGCGGATGGTGCGAGAGGTGACCTCCGCGGGCGCGAGGCTGGGCAGGCGGTAGAGGTCGATGGTGAGGCGTGAACAGTGGAACCCGCCTGCCGTCCAACGCAGTTCCAATTCGTGGCTGAAAAGGCCGGCGAGCACTCGGGCGTGAAGCGAATCGGCGTCCCAGGGGCCGCGAGAGATTGGGTTCAGCGTGTAGCAGCCGTCGCCCTCGGCGCGGCAGAAAGCCTCTTCTGGCACTGGCTTGTCCTCCCAGACACACGAACCGGGGCCGAAAGGCCCCGGTGTTCGAGATGTTGCTAGGTATTGGTGACGGTTAGTCGGCCGAAGGAAGGACCTTCGGCTGCATGAGTTCCATGTCCCGGCCGCTGACCTTGAGGTCGCAGTTGCCGGGCTTGATCACGAGGAGTTCGATCCCCGTCTCTTCATCTTTGTAGCGCTTGCCAAGTTGGACTGCCATGAATTGTGCCCTCCCTATTTCTTGAGTTCGAGCGGCGTACCGTCGCAGGTGATGTCGCCTTCGCCGCCCTTGGTGACGATGAATTCAGAGCCACACTTTGGACATGTGTAGCGTTTACCGGTCAGAGCTGCCATTCCACTTCCCCTCACTGGATGCGCGGGGCACGGAAAGCCCCGCGATGTGATTGCAGGCGGATCGTAGCTACCGGTGTGGGGGGCGTCAAACCGGCGGGCCTCCTTCGAACCGCAATGACGCACGGATTGCAGGCAAGCGCGTACTCCTCGTCAGCGCGAGGCCCGAAACGCAGCTTATGCGCATGCGCTACCAATGCCCTGCTTCGTCTGTCCGCCCCGCCCCGCCTTAAGGTACGAAAACGTACGCCAGCATGTCAAGGTGGAAATCGCAGGTGATTTTGAACTGGCCGGAAGTGCTGAAAGTGATGCTGCGGTTCGCGCCCTGAGTGAGGTTAGCGCCATCGATCTTGCCGTTGATGGTGATGGTGTGAAGCCCCGCAACGGAGCTGAAGGCGATGGCCGTGCCCTTGGCAACGGAGACAACTCCCTTGTTCGGAGGTTGGGCTGTGCCGTCAGCAATGACGGTCCAGTCGTTGGCGTGCGCGTCGATTTTCACGTCCTTTGAAACCGCGGTTGGGGCAGCTACCGTCGCTTGGGCAACGGGTGTGCCTACACCAGGGAGGACCGCGAAGGAGCTATCGGGGACGGCGTGTTGGACACAGGCGGTGCCGGGGTTCTTGGCGTCTGGCGGCTTCGAGCCCCAGGTGTCGGCGGGAAGCTTCAGCAACTGACCGATGCGCAGGATGGACGTGGGCTCGACACCGTTGGCCGTCGCCAGGCTCTGGGCGGTGACGTTGGAGTAGGTGGCAGCGATGATCTCAAGCGAATCGCCCTTGACCGTGTATTGATCAACCTGCGGAAGCTTGAGCACGACGTTAGGATCGATCGGCTCATCCGGTTGCAGGCCGTTTGTGCTCGCGAGATCCTGCACGCTTACGCCGTGGCCCACGGCGATGCTACCCAGCGTGTCTCCCGTCTGAATGGCGTAACGAGTATCGGCCGGAAGCTTGAGCTTGTCGCCCGTCTTGACCGTGGCAGTCGCTTCGAGGCCATTCTCCTTGGCGAGCGCGTCGACGGTGAGGCCGTGCTGGGTAGCAAGGACGCCGAGCGTCTGGCCGTCTTGGACGACGATGCCCGTGCCCGAGGGCAACTTCAGTTTGCGTTCGTAATCGATTGGAGCGGCAGCATCGACGCCCTGAAGGAACGCCGAATTGAGGTCTCGGATTGCGGTAGCCGAGAGGTTGTGGCGTGCGGCAATCGAATCGAGGGTGTCGCTAGCGGCGACGATGTAGATAGCGCCCTGCGGAAGCTTGAGCTTGTCCCCGGGGAACATACCGGTAGCCTTTGCGCCGTCCTTGTCGAGAAGCTGTAGGGTGGCTTTGCCCTTTGCTTCGGTGAACTTGTAGGGCAGGTTGTTCAGGTCGGCGATGATCATCGCGCCAACGTGCTGACTTTCGGCCACCTTGGTGATCGTTTCGTTGTTGTTGTAAACGTTGTAGGTGTAGCCGCCTGGGTCGCCCTTAAACGCTGGCATGGCCAGCTTCGAACCCTGCTTGAGTACGCAGTCGACGGGCAGTTTATTGGCGGCGGCGAGTTCCTTGGGGCCAATGCCGTGGACCTTGGCGATGGTGTCCAGGGTATCGCCGCCGACGATGCCGCTGGTCTCCCGGTTGAGGTTGTGGGCAAACTCCACCGCCAGAAGCCAGCCTTCACTCGTGACGATGCCCTCGTCATCCTTATGTTTCTCCTCGATCGGCGAGGTGATGAGGTCGATCAGGTGTTCGACCTGGATATTGTTGAGCGAGCCGTTGTTCTGTTTCAGCCAAGCGGGCATGAGCGTGCCGGCGCGGCCACAGGAGATCGTGGTGCGCAGGAGCGCCTGGTTCGCCTTGAGGACGAGCGGATCCTGGTCTTGAAAGTTGCGCGCAGCCGGGTTGACCGAGGAGTTAAGGGGAAGGCCGATGCCGCCCTCGCCCTTAATCCCGTGGCAGGTGCGGCAGTTATTGGCGAACAGGAGGGCGCCGCGTTCGACCGATTGCTCTTTCGTCCAGGTGACCTGGCTGGGGGCACGCTGAGGGAGCTCGATGATGCTGTAGGCCGCACATCCGCCGGTGAAGACGAAGAATAGAACGACGATGAGGAAGATCTGCTTCTGAGTGTTCAAACGATTCTCCGTCTAGCCGTTGTAGGGCACAGCACGGAGCGGATTGTTGAGTCCACCCGTGGTGATTTTGCCGGTGTTGACGTTGAGGGAACCGTCCGCATTGACGGTGAGGAGCATGGTATCCATGGGCCGCGGCGAGGGGCCGTAGACGCGAATACCAGCACGGGAGTAGGTGGAGCCGTGGCAGGGGCAACGGAACCAGCCAGTGATGCCGGGGAAGTTGACGGTGGCGCCATCGAACGATGGATTCCAGGGGACAGTGCAGCCGAGGTGCGGACACTTCCAATAGAGGGCCATGATGCCGCCGGTACCGCCGACGCCGAGCACGTCGCCCTGGGCGCCGGCGAGGTTGGAGAGCCAGAACTTGCCTTCGGAGATGCGCGCAGGTTCCGCGCCGGGCACCGGGACGCGGCCTTTGGTGACCGTGACGACGCCGCCGAAGCCGGTAGGCTTCAGGCGGTTGAAGAAGCCGAGGAAGCCAACGAGCATGCCCGAAACGGAGAGGGCGAGGCCGGCGAAGACGCTCACCCGCAGGAAGGAGCGGCGGGCGACTTTGCGGGCCTCAACCTGGCGGGCGCGCTCGACGCGACCGGCGGTGCGGGCAGCTGGGGATTGTTCGGCTTGTGCCATCTTCTTCTCTTACTCCTGGCCCGGGATGCCTTCGCTAACCTTGAGCTCCCACGGGTAGACCAACTCCTGGCCTTGCCCGCGGAACGCCGTACCGACCAGCGTCAACACGCCGTAAGCGGCTACGAAACCGCTGAAGAGGGCGATGAGCGCGTCCCGGCGAGTCATCACCCAGCCGAGCCTCCACATCGTGAAAATCATCATTGAGGGCAGGCCAACAAGGACGGCAATGGGGATGCCCTGTTCGACCAACCAGGCCGGGAAGTTCAGGTGCTGGAACCCGGCATCCAGGATCTTGAGGTTAAAGGGCAAGTAGGTGATACGCGTGGACCATTCGGGCCACGGCAACTGCGTTTGGATTGAGCGGACGCTCTCGAGGAAGCGGAAGGTATCGCCTCCGCTAATCGCGCCTCCGGACCACTTGCCGATCAGGTAGGCCAGCTTTCCGGTGTCCCAGAAAATCAGGAACCAGGTGCCGATGAAGCCGACAAGCGCACCGGCGACGGTGAGCTTGATCGCGCCCTCGGTTCCGAACCACTCGCCCTGGCCCTCGGTCTCGCGATCGAAGTAGGGGAAGGCGCCAAGGATGACGAGCCAGATGGTGGGAATGATGACGCCGGCCATGGCGGCGTTCATGTGCAGCAACAATTCCTGGAGGTTGAGCAGGTACCACGGCGCTTTGGAGGGGTTCGGGGTGACGTCTGCGTTGGCCTGATCGAGAAGAGGGGCGTTCACGAGGAAGGAGAGGAGAAAGAGCGTGATGGTGAAGACCATCGCGGCGATGAATTCGACGAAAACGAGATCCGGCCAGACGAGCACTTCCTCATCGCGGGCGCGGGCCTGGGGGCGGGCTACGGGGCGGGCGACTACAGCGGTTGCCATCTAGATCCTCTCCTGCGTCCTATCTTCGGCCTAGAGTGGCCGCGCGAGGCCGCCATCGCGCCGAATCCGCCAGAAGTGGATCGCCATGAAAATGGCGGCAAGCAGCGGAAGGCCAATGACATGCAGCGTGTAGAAGCGGATGAGGGAGTCCGGCCCCACTTCGAAGCCGCCGAGCAGCCAGAAGCGAGTCTTAGGGCCGAGGACCGGCGCCGAACCAGCGATGTTGGTACCGACGGTGATGGCCCAGAAGGCCAGTTGGTCCCAGGGCAGCAGGTAGCCGGTGAAGCTGAGCAGGAAGGTGAGCACTAGGAGGATGACGCCGACCACCCAGTTGAATTCGCGTGGCGGCTTGTACGCGCCTGTATAGAAGACTCGCATCATGTGCAGGAAGACGAGGATGACCATGGCGTGGGCCATCCAGCGATGCATGTTTCGCATCAGTTGGCCGAACTGCACAGTGGTCTGGATGTTCTGGATGTCCAGGTATGCGCGTTCCACACTCGGCACGTAGTAGAACATCAGCAAGATGCCAGTGACGGTGAGGCCGAGGAACATGAAGAATGAGAGCCCGCCAAGGCAGTAGGTGTGGGTGATCTTCACGTGGGTGCGGTGGATGCGCGTGGGGTGCAGGTGGAGGAACACGTTGGTGGCGACGACCAGCATCTGGTTTCGCGGGGTGTTCGGATAGCCGGTACGGAAGATAGACTTCCATACGTAGTTATGGAAAAGCTTGTCGTAGATCTTATCTGCGATCGTTGGCTTGGTAGGGGTCTCAACGGCCATGTTGGGGCGTTACCTCTGCCACCACTGGCCGAATACAACCATGATGGCCAGTGAAACTACGATGGTGATCCCAACGAACACGAGTTCGAGGGTCTCAGCGAAGTCATGCGGAAGATTAGTGAATTCCAACTGACGGGCCCCCTAATGTTCGGCGCCGGTCCGAGGCAAACGGCGCTCGATCCGGACTTTGTGAATCTCGTAGCAATTCGAGTTATACATCGGGGGTTAGAGCGGGTCAAACGTTTCGGCCCCGTGTTTACGAGCCATCTGCTATCGGCGAAAACGTCAGTCGCACATTCAGCTAAGGGCGTCCGCCCGGGCTATCGGCGGCGGAAGCGCATGCGCAGGAGCCCGCGGATATCTTCCATCGCCGTACTGAAAATTTTCACCTTGGTGTCGCGGTCTTCGACCCAGTGCACCGGCAACTCGCGGATCTTCAGGCCGGCTTGGTGGGCGAGGATGAGCAGTTCGGTGTCGAAGAACCACATGCGGTTCTCAATCTTTGGCACGATCAGGTCTACGGCCTTGCGGTTGAGGGCTTTGAAGCCGCATTGGGCGTCCGTGATTTTGAGTCGCGGGAACGTGGCGCGGATCATCGCCACGTAGCCGCGAGAGGTGATCTCGCGCTTTAGCTGGCGGTCCGTTTTCGAGCCTTTTGCGAGACGCGATCCGATGGCCACATCGCAACTGCCGCTGGCGACCATTTCGATGAGCTGCGGGAGATGCTCGAGGTTCGTGCTGAGGTCCACGTCCATGTAAGAAACGACGGCGGCGTCCGAGGTGCTCCAGGCCTCTTTGAGGGCGAGCCCGCGGCCTTTGATGGTGAGGATGAGGGCCTTGAGTTGGCCGGGGTTGGCCGCTTCGAGTTCGCGCGCAAGTTCGCTCGTGCCATCGTTTGAACCGTTGTCCGCGATCACCAACCGCCAGTCGTATTGGCGATGGGCGGCGAACAGATCGAGGGTGCGCGCCACACTTTGCGCCAGCACGCTCACTTCGTTATAGACGGGGATGACGACATCGACCCGTGGGAGGGCCGCAGGTTCAGCGGTCATAGGTGTGGCTATTCTCAACCGCCGGGTCTGAATGCGCTATGCGGATTGGGGGAAGGCGGACTAAGTCGCGTGGATGCGCAAAACGCGCCAGCCCACAGGCGAGCGCGTTTCAGGTTCGCTGGTGCGGGGCTTAGGAGGCGGACTTCGCGACCAGGGCCGCGAGGCGGCTCTTTGTGCGGTCTGCTTTGCCGGTGTGGATGGCGCCCTTTTTGGCTGCAACGTCGAGGGACGAATAAGCCTTGGAGAGAGCCTCTTTGACGGCTGCTTCATCGCCGGCGTCAACTGCTTCGCGCAGGACGCGGACGGCGCTGCGCGTGCCGGAGCGAGTCGCGCGGTTGCGGTCGCGCCGCTTGAGGGACTGGTGCCACCGCTTAATCGCGGACTTGCTGTTAGCCATGGTGTTCTTTCCGGAGATCCAAAGATGAACCATAACGGTAGCCTGAAGGAGCCAAACGATCAAAGCAATTTGGCGGGCATGCGGCGGGAGCGGTGCCGGATGCCTGAGACGAGGGCGGCCCGGCAGGGCAGTTGCGAGGCTGAGGCTATCAGTTGCACCATGGATGCCGATCGTCGTATTGTGAATGTGGCTGGTAAATAGGCACCGGGCCCCGGTCGCCCCAGCACCCCGTTACTCGACCCTGGTACGTCACTACAAAGAACAATCGAGTACTTCTGAACGCGCGCCCACCTTCCCCGGGCGCCCCTACACCCCTAAGCGGTAGAACCATTGCAAGAACTCACAGAAACCCCTCCTCAAACCGAATCCGATGAACAGCACGAGCCGCAAGGCCGCAGACGGCGGCAGCAACAGCAGCCACAGAACGCCGTCCCGCTGAACATTGCCGAGCTCGAAACGAAGAGCCGCGAAGGCCTGATCGTCATCGCTGAGGAGATGGGGGTGGAAGCGGCCAGTACGCTGCGCAAGCCCGATCTCATCTTCAAGCTCCTACAGACGCAGGCCGAAGCACGCGGCAACGTCTTCTCGGGCGGCTTCCTGGAGATTAGCGACGACGGAAACTACGGTTTCTTGCGCGGCGAATCGATGCTGCCAGGGCCGCACGACATTTACGTCTCGCAGTCGCAGCTGCGGCGATTTGCATTGCGCGCCGGCGACTACATCACCGGCCAGGTGCGCCACCCCAAGGACAACGAGAAGTACTACGGCCTACTGAAGGTTGAAGCGGTCAATGGCATGGATCCGGAAGTGGCGAAGCGGCGTCCGTACTTCGAAAACCTGACTGCCATTTTCCCCCGGGAACAGTTGAAGCTGGAGAGCGGCCCAGAAAACCTGACGAACCGCACAATCGACCTGATCGCCCCCATCGGGCGCGGGCAGCGCGGGCTCATCGTCTCTCCGCCGAAGGCCGGCAAGACGATGCTCCTGAAGAACATCGCCAGCGGCATCGCGACGAACTACCCGGACGTACACCTCATCGTGCTTCTCATCGGCGAACGGCCGGAAGAGGTGACTGACATGCAGCGGAGCGTGCGCGGCGAAGTGGTTAGCAGCACATTCGATGAACCGGTTGAAGACCACACGCGCGTCGCAGAGATGGCCCTGGAACGGGCGAAGCGGCTGGTTGAAGGCGGCAAGGACGTTGTCATCCTGCTCGATTCGATCACACGTCTGACGCGTGCCTACAACCTGGCGTTGCCGCCCAGCGGGCGGACGCTCTCCGGCGGCGTGGACCCGGTCGCGCTTTACCCTCCCAAGCGCCTGTTTGGCGCCGCGCGCAAGTGCGAGGAGGGCGGGTCATTGACTGTTCTCGCCACATGTCTGGTGGACACCGGCTCGCGTATGGACGAAGTGGTGTTCGAGGAGTTCAAGGGCACCGGCAACCTCGAACTGCGGCTCGATCGCAAGCTCGCCGAACGGCGTTTCTACCCGGCGCTCGACGTTTTGGGCAGCAGCACGCGTCGCGAAGAACTGCTGCTTGATGAAAAGACCCTTAAGGGTGTCTGGCTCGTGCGACGCATGACCGCTATGATTTCGCAGAATTCGCCGAACCAGGCGGAAGCGACTGAACGGTTGCTCGAGCAAGTGGCGCGAACGAATTCGAACGAGGAGTTCCTCGCTAGCCTGAACAAGGGTCTCTAAGGGGATTCCCGTAAGGGCTGGCCGGTTCGGCTATCAGCGGGAGCCGCGATAGCGCCAAAAGGAGGATGCGACCAAGGTCAGGCAGGCGCAGCCTGCGCGTTGGATTTCGATTCAGCGCGTTCCTGGCCACCGCAACTATGGGAACGCACGGAACACGAGTCCGATCCCACGCTCACGGCAAGCGCCACGGACGGATCACCGTCCATGTCCTTGTCGTCGCGATCGCGGTTCTTGCTGTCGCGCTGGCCTCCCAATATCCCGATTCCTCCCGCGCCACCTCATCGATCTCGGTGCCCAGTTTCGCCCTCTCGGGCATGACCGGAAGCTCGCAGCCGCGCTCCTACGCTTACTTCCGGCCGGGCGCCAGCAACCAGACCCGGGACTCCGTCGCAATCCTCACTACCCAGACTAACAACGCGAGCGTACGGGCCGCGGGCGGCATCTCGCCGACTTCAGCGTTTTCTTCGGGCGTAGCCTCGGCGGCGGCGGTTTCAGGCGAAGTTGGCGCGGGCGTGAAGCCGTTGGCGGATATCGTTGACCCGAGGCAGCCGTTCGCGCTTTACGTCGCGCAGCCGGGCGACAGCACAAGCTTGGTCGCCGAAAAATTCGGCATTTCGCTGCGCACACTGCTGGAAAACAACCCCACAGCTGGCGGGAAAGACGGCACGCTGCTACAGCTTGGCCAACAGCTCTTGGTGCCCCGCAAAGATGGCATTCTTTATAAGGTGATCGGCTCGGGCGATACGTCCGTTGCGGCGATCGTCAAGCAGTTCGACAACATCACCGTGGATACGGTGCTCGAGTACAAGCCGAACGCGATCGCGGATGCATCGGCGCTGAAGGCCGGCGATTTTGTCTTGCTGCCGGGCGCGACGGTGAAGCCGCCGCCACCTCCACCCCCTCCACCGCCGCCAAAGCCATCCACCGGCAGTTCGGGATCCGCTCCTGCGGGAACGGGCGCGCCCGCTCCTGGGGGCAATGGCCGCTTCAGCTATCCGCTGGCCAAATGGAACGGCGTCAGTGATCCGTTCGGGGTAAGCCGCGGCGGTGGTTCGTACCACACGGGTATCGACTTGGACCTTTTCAGCTACCACCACTCGCCGATCTACTCGGCTTGCGATGGCACGGTGATCAGCACCGAGTATCTGACCTATAGCTATGGCTACCACGTGATTGTGGACTGCGGGGATGGCTGGACAACGCTCTACTCTCACATGAGCACGATCCTCGCGTCGCCCGGCCAGCGAGTGAGCGCGGGGACGCAGATCGGCGTTTCGGGAGTGACCGGCTTCACCACAGGCGAGCATTTGCACTTCGAAATTCGCTTCAATGGCGGCTATGTGAACCCGGCGAATTACCTGTTCTTCCACGGCTACTAGGCTAAGAAGCTGATGGCGCGGAGGCTCGCTAGAGCGGTAGCAACCCAGAACGAACAGCCAGCGTGACAGCTTCCGTGCGGCTGGCGGCGCCCAACTTCCCAAGAATCGAACCGACGTGGAACTTCACCGTGTGATCGCTGATTCCCAGGCGGAGGGCGATCGTCTTATTCGGCAGGCCCGACGCAACGAGCGTGAGGACATCGATTTCGCGCGCGGTGAGCGGGGTCACCGGGTCTTCGGAGAATTCGCGCAGGGCGCTCGGATGGTCGTGGGCAAGCGCGGCCGCGACTGCCGGGTCAGTGACTAACAGGCCGTGCGAGACGGCGGTGACGGCGGCCGCGAGCTCCTCGGCGGTCGCGCCTTGCAACAGCAATGCGCGGGGCTGCGGCGCCTGCCGTTCGAGCACCCGGAATAATGCCGGGTCATCCGCCAGGAAGACGACGCCGATGCCTTCCGCGAGCTCCGAAAGAGCCGTGATGGCCGATTCCTCCTGGACATCAGCGACGAGGATGTCGGCGGCCGTGAGGTCTAGTTCGGCGGTCTCAGCGGCGCTCGCGAATTCGCCAACGACGCGCAGCCCGGGTGAGGAATCGAGCATGGCGCGCAGCCCTGCCCGGAGCGCCGGGTAGGCGGCCGAGACGAGGATGCGCAGCGGTGCCGGTCCTGGGTTCACATCAGTTCTCCAAATCATCGTAGCCCGTGGTTGCGCGGATTGCGGAAAACGCCCCCACCGCCAGCCGGGGCCGCCGGAGGGCGATGGGGGCGGGAGAAGGGTTGGCGCTATGAGCGGACGGCAGGCGTCGCCTCGGCTTCGAAGAGTTCGCCGCCGCGCAGCAACGCGAGGCGGAGCTTGCGCCCGGCGCGCATCGATTGCAGTCCGCGGGCCGTGGAATCCAGGCCTCGCGGGTTGTCGCCGATGCTTAGCAGCACATCGCCGGGCAGAAGGCCGGCGGAATCGGCAGGGCTGCCAGGCTCGATATCCGTGAGCATCAGACCGCCCGCTTCGGGCAGCTTGTAAGACGCGGCGATCGCCTCCGGCAGCGGCACCGGCTGAAGCTGGACGCCGAGGAAGCCCGGCTCAGCGCTCACCGATTTGAGGAAGCTCAGCACGGTGGTTGAGGGCACGGCGACGGCCATGCCGCCGACGATCATGGAGTTGATCCCAACGACCCTGCCCGCCGCGTCGACCATCGGCCCGCCCGAGTTGCCGGGGGCGAGACGCAGGTCGGCGCGAATGGCGTGCTGCAGCGGCACGTTGTTTTCGACCGTTGTACCGGCGGTGCTGAGGACGATGCCGGCGGTCACCGAGCCGCGCACACCCCATGGATTGCCGATGGCGAACACAACGTTGCCGACCTTGAGCGAGGCGGAATCGCCAGGTTCGAGCGGATCGAGGCCGGTCGCCGGGATCTGGAGCGCTGCGAGGTCAACGGAGCGATCGCGGGCGATGACTTTCGCCGCGAACGTGCGGTCGTCCCACGTTAAGACCTCCGCTGTTTCGCCGGAAACCACGTGGTTATTCGTGATGATCAAGCCTTCGGCGCTCCAGATCGTGCCGGAGCCGCCGCCATCACGGCTGCGGACCGCGACGAGGCTGCGGCTGATACGCGAGGCGAGGTCGCCGGTGGCGGAATCAAATTGAGCGCCGCCGAGGCGTTCGAGAAGTGGTGTAGTCACTGTTTCCC